>JAMCZQ010000001.1 GCA_023485295.1 Candidatus Marsarchaeota archaeon
TTGCAAACACTTTGACCGCAAACACTGCCTCTACATTCGATTTCGAGGCGTATGGCACGATACACTATTTAAATTCCAACGTGATTGCAGGCAATTCCTACGCAATAAACGCAATAAGCACCAATTCGGTGAATCTGGTGCCTCTTGGCTCTGCTCAAGGTAGTATTGGCTACATCGTATCCAATACAATTTCAGTTACAACTGCTTCTCCTCCACTAAACATATCAGTGCCTTTGGACAAAATGACCTTTGCCTATGGCACATTTACCCAGTTCAACCAGATACCGGTAAGCCTTTATGTCAATAATGCACTTGTATCAAACACGATAACTGGCATACATAATTCCACAATCTCCGGCATCTACAGCCCATATGGTGTAGCCTTCTCCCCCAACGGCGCCTATGCCTATGTGACAAATTTTTTTAGCGATGAGGTCAATATAATAAATACCTCTACAGCCAAAACTACAACCTCTGCGGTCTCTGGCGTAAACGTTCCATCTAGTGTAGCCTTCTCCCCCAACGGCGCCTATGCCTATGTGACGAATAACGGCAACAACACTATAAGCATAGTCAATACTTCAACCAAAACCATAGTATCTACCATCTCAGGCTTTGATGAACCATACGGTGTAGCTTTCTACCCCGACGGCGCATATGCATACGTTACGAATTATGGCAAAAATGATGTCAGCATAGTCAATACTTCAACCAAAACCATAGTATCTACCATCTCAGGCTTTGATGAACCATACGGTGTAGCATTTTCTCTCAGCGGCGCCTATGCCTATGTGACAAATGAACGCAACGGCACCATCAGCATAGTCAATACTTCTACTAGTTCCATAATTTCAACCATCTCAGGCTTCGATTATCCGGACGGTGTAGCATTTTCTCCCAACGGTGCCTACGCTTATGTGGCGGCCGGAGGCAATATCAGCATAGTCAATACTTATACCAAAACTATTGCCTCTACAATTTCCGGCTTCCACGATCCAGTCGGCGTAGCCTTCTCCCCAAACAGGGCTTATGCCTACGTGACGAATAACGGCAACAGTACTGTAAGCGTAATTAATACAGAATTCAACTCGTATAAATTTTCAGCAGCTGGAACATATTCACTGACTGCCAACACTCTTGGAAATTCCAACTACACATCCAATACTATATCCTTAACCTTTAATGTGATTAACGAATCAATCACCATAAATTTATCCGCCACAAGTAATACTTCGTACACATATAATACCAAAGCCCCATCAATTATCGCTTCTTTAAAAAGCAATTCGATTTCTGGCAACGTATTGAATTCGCTCGCATTCAATTTCAATTCCGGCACTGGCAACATTATAACTTATAACAATGGCAATTCCCTAAAAGTGCAGATGCCATCAAATTCTTCATTTGCTACTGCTGGAAATTACCTATATATTATATCTAGCAAGATGCAGAATGACTTTTTGAACAGCACCAACACAATAATAGTCTATAACGATATTATTCCCAACTCCATAAAGATATCAATACTCAAGGCTGCGCCTGCAGTATTGCTCAAGACTCCAAGGAATACAGTTTACAACGGTTCATCTGTTTTAACCTACTATGGCACATTTACCCAGTTCAACCAGATACCGGTTAGACTTTACGCAAACAACGCAATAGTGTCCAATACTGTAATAGGAATACTAAATTCAACAGTGTCTGGCAATTTTGATTTCCCTCTTGGAATAGCTATATCCCCCAACGGCGCCTACGCCTATGTAGTAAACAATGGCAATAGCAACATCAGCGTAATAAATACCTCTACCTCAAAAGTCGTGCGCACTATATCCGGTTTTAATTATTCGGATGGTGTAGCATTTTCTCCCAACGGCGCCTACGCCTATGTGTCATCAGACGCCTATTTATACGTGAATAGCGAAACTGCATTGTTACAAAGCGATAACCTAAGCATCGTGAACACTTCAACGGGTTCCAGAATCGGAACCATTGCAGGTTTTAATGAACCATTAAGCGTTGCTATTGCTCCTTCAGGCGCCTACGCCTACGTTATGAACAACCAAAACAACACAATTAGCATCGTGAACACTTCTACCCGCTCAATAATCGGAACGATCTCAGGTTTTTCATTTCCGTATGGAATGGCCATCTCATCAAATGGCACTAACGCTTATGTGTCAAATTATGGCGTATCCCAGGTTTGGTTGATTAATGGATTAACTCACTCCGGTTATGAACCAATAATTAGCATAATCTCCAGTTTTCCTTTTGCTGCTGGATTAGAAGGTGTTGCTTTCTTACCTACCGACTCATACATTTACGTTGCAGGTATCAATTATAACAAAATAGCAATAATAAATACATCTACCAACGAAGTGGTCAGTACTATACCGATTAGCTCGCCTGCATATATTGCAGTATCTCCTTCAGGCGCCTACGCATACGTGACAGACCCTACCGACAATTATATCAGCATAATAAACACCGGGTTTGGCTCGTATAAACTCTCTGCTGCAGGCACATACTCGCTTACTGCAAATACTCCAGGTAATGTAAATTATACCTCAAACACTGCCTCTGCGTCGTTCACAATTGCAAAAGCCACACCAACGCTGCAGTTGAATGTATGCAGCAACTACACGTACAGCGGCTCTGCGGGATGCCTAATCACTGCTTCCATAAATTCCTTTGGCAACCAGTTGAAGGGATACCTTTACATAAATGGCAATGTCGTTGCGAATTCAACATCTACATCAAATACAATAACGTTCACTGCACATGAAGGTGCTGGGAATTATTCAGTAGTCTTCAATACTACGGGAAACAGGAATTATACATCCAATTCCATAAAAAAGGACTTCACGATTGCGAAGGCCTCTCCATCAATAACATTTCCAGTTTTCCCGCAAAATTTTGTCTATAACGGTTCGACAGCTACTGTCGAAGCCGAAATATCCACGTATAACAACCAGTTGCAGGCAAACGCTTTTGTAAATAACGCTTTGGTAAGTTCGTTCTACTCCAGCAATGATTTTGCTGTTGGTCCAGCAGCAGGTAACTACACAATAACCGCAAATACGCTTGGCAATGGGAACTATACTCCTATTTCTGTGTCGAGAATATTTACAATAATTCCTGCGCCTGTGCATTCATCATCTTCAACATCATCGCTCTATATAACAGACAATGTAAATAAAACGTACGCGTCAAACAGGAGCGTGTTTGACGTATACCTGATAAACTATTCGGACAATGCAAAGGTGCTGAACATAACGTATTACCAGAATCAGCTGCCTGCAGAGATATCGTTCCCAGCGCATTACTACGTCAGGTTCAATTTTGCATGCGCTTTCACTGCAAACGGCAATTATTATGTCTCAAACAATACGTACGGCCTTCTTGATTCAGTGCCATGCGGCACAAATTACACAACCACTGGCGGTTCCTACAGTGCATATTATTTGAAAATGATAATCCCAACAACCACAACTACTACAACGACCACCACAACCGTAACTACTACAACACTTCCGTCAATATCCATCACAAACAAGGGCTATGAAGTATCGCTGAATATTGCGCCCCATGAACGATCAAAAATAACAATAACGCAACTGCACATAGCGCTTAACATATATTCCAACTACACAAAGAACATTACAGAAGATGTAACGATAAAGAACGTAACATCAACGATGCCTTCCGTGCCTATAAGCTATCATACAATTTCAGGCTTCAACATATCCGCAACGCCGAAGGTGCCTGCAATCAACACTACAGTGACATATGCGTGCTCTCTAAATCCATCGCAGATAAAGCCTCTTATGTTTGTAAATGGCACATGGATGCCAGTAACCGACTATTCAATCAACCAAAGCGCATGCAGCATTGCATTCTTCGCTTCTGCACCTGCAGTTGTCGCAGTAGCTACAACTCAGAATATCACTACCACAATTCCTGCTACCACTGCAACGACAACGATATTGCCGGTTGCGAAGCCAACTCCTAACTATGAAGAATACGCCATAATCGTCGTGATTGTCGTCCTGGCAATCATAATAATCGCATACGCAGCCATGAAGGCCACTGCAAAAGGCAGCAGGTAACACGTCCTAAAAAACGCTTAAGCATGCTTCTTGTCCTTCAATGCTGTGCATGATTGACGAAGAGTCAATGAAACCGGTATTTTCTGCAAAAGACGTTTTACCGAAAAGCTTAAAAAGCCTAAAAGAGTTTTAAAAGCGATCTATATGGCAACCCATATGAGACATAGTGGAACAGGACAGCTTGGCGGAGGCATTTTTGCTTTGGAGTTTATCGGAAGCCTCTTCTACCTCGCATTAGTATATCTGATGGCTATAGATGGAATGAAAGCAAGCACAGTATTTACTGGAGTGGGCGCGTTCTGGCTGCCAGTATTCGTCGGCGTGGCCGTAATATCTGCCATAGCATTGCTATTCTTCAGCTTCAGCTACATAACAGATTCAAAGCTGCTGATGGGCATGCACACGAAAAACCTAGGCCTGGTTCTTGCAGTTGCATCTGGAATAACTTTCCTGACGCTGACTGTTGGCTCTGCATATTTCCTGATAGCGCTGATAGGATTCCTTCTGTCGCTAGTGGGCGGAATGGCAGGCTATAAGCCACAACCATGAAAAGGGATTGTTTCCCTTTTTCTTTTTCTTTTTCTTCATTGCGTGATGTTATAAATTGAAGCCTTTTTGGCACTGGCTATAAAGGAATAATAAGTTTGCAGCATAAGCTTATTCCAGAGCAATGCTGCTTTTGCGGGCAGCAGCAAAAAGGCATGCATCATGGAAGTTAAAAGCATAAAGGGCATGATACCCAGCGAAGCGCTTGAGTCGATCATTGCACGAGGCATAACCGAATTCACGCCTCCTCAGGAGCTAGCCATAAGGGCTGGCCTTTTGGACGGTGCGAACATTCTGGTAGCTGCGCCCACTGCAAGCGGCAAGACGCTCATAGCTGAAATGGCATGCGTGAACTGCATGATAGCTTCCGGCAAGAAGGCTGTGTATGTTGCGCCTATGCGTGCCATAGTGTCTGAAAAGTATTCGGAATTCAGGGAGGCATACCCGTACATAAAGGCAGCCATATCAATGGGCGACCTTGATTCATCGGACCAGTGGCTTGCGGATTATGAGATGCTTTTCGTGTCCACTGAGAAGCTTGACAGCCTGATAAGGCACGGGGCGCAGTGGATAAGCACAATAGGCTGCATAGTGTTTGACGAGGTGCACATGCTTGCAGATGAAAGCAGGGGCCCAACGCTTGAGCTGCTGATAACAAAGCTGATGCATTCCGTGCATGCGCAGGTGATAGCGCTGAGCGCTACGATCGGCAACGCAGAGGAACTTGCAATGTGGCTAGGCGCAAAGCTTGTGACAAGCGACTACAGGCCAGTAAGGCTGCTGAAGGGGGTTTTCGACGGGAAGATGCTCCACTATTGGGATGGGCAAGGGAAGCTCCAAAAAGCGGAAATGAATGGCAAAAGCAAGATACCTGAGATAAGGATTGCAGAGGATACGCTGGCTTCAGGCAAGCAGGCGATAATATTCTATTCTACAAAGCGCAACGCCGAGGCAGGCGCCGTAAAGCTTTCGGCATACTTCAAGGAAAGGCTGGGCAAGGCGGACTTGGATGCATTGCAAAAGGCATCAGAAGAGGTGCTCAACGTGCTTGAGAGGCCCACAAGCCAGTGCCGCAAGCTGTCGGAATGCATAAAGGGCGGCGTCGCTTTCCACCATTCAGGGCTCGTGAATGCACAGCGCAGCTATGTTGAGCATTACTTCAAGGAGAACCGCATAAAGGTAATATGCGCCACTACAACAATAGGCTATGGGGTCAACCTGCCGGCGCACACTGTAGTAATCCGTGACCTGAGCAGGCACAACGGCATAAGCGCAGAGAGGCTAAGCGTGAACGAGGTGCTGCAGCTTTTCGGAAGGGCAGGCAGGCCAAAATACGACACTGAGGGAAGGGCAATACTGCTATCAGGCAACCGCTATAGCGTTCAGGAGCTTTACCTGCATTACATAATAGGCACTCCGGAGCCGATAGACTCTGCGCTTGGTGTGGCGTCAGTGCTGCGTACGCACATACTTGCCTTCATAGCAGAAGATTTCCTAAATTCAGGCGAAGCAATAGCAGCATTCATAAAGAAGACGCTTTACGGGCATCAGTACGGCAACGACCTCCATATAAGCACAATAGTGCGGCAGGTGCTGAAGGAGCTTGAAGAATGGGGATTCATAGCGCTAAGGGAAGGCTACTATACTGCTACAAGGCTTGGCAAGAGGATAAGCGAGCTTTACATCGATCCGCTTTCGGCAAAATGGATAATCGAGTTCATGCAGCATGCAAGGGACGAGACGTCAACGCTGTACCTGATTGCCAACACGGTAGAGATGCGCCCGTACCTTCGCCCAACGGAGGAGGCTGAAGCCGAGTACGTGTTCTACAAGAACAGGCTGGACAGCGAAGCGATATCAAAGTATGAGGAGTCGTCGTACGGCTATTACAATCCCCTGGAGCCTTTTGCTACAGCGCTGATGCTCAGGGACTGGATCAGCGAGACTGAAGAAGATTCTATAATAGCAAAATACAGAGTTACCCCCGGGGCGCTTTATTCGAAGCTGACAAACGCAGACTGGATAGCTTATTCAGCAATTGAAATAGCAAAGCTGATTCGCATGCCTGCAAGGGGCCTTGTGGACATCAGGGTAAGGATGCGCTACGGCATACGCTCAGAGCTGCTCGACCTGGTCAGGCTTGAGCAGATAGGGCGCGTAAGGGCCAGGAAGCTGTACGCAAATGGCATAAAAAGCGTTGCTGACATAAGGGCAAACAGGCAGAAGGTTGAGATGCTGCTTGGCAAAGACATATCCTCAAAGGTGTTTTCCCAGCTTGAGGGCTAGAGCAAGGATTAAGAATTATGCATGATAAATAGTATCATGGCAAACGCTAGGGAAAAGACGCTTGCGACATGCATGCGCATGCTAGAGCAGACCGGCTTCAGCAGCGTAAGCATTTCAAGATTCCATTCACCGTTCAGCGCGATAGCCAAGCGGAAGGAAGAAGTATACATATTCAAAGTGGTGCAGAACATAGATTCAATAAGCCAGGCTGAGGGCGAGGCGCTCACTAAGCTTTCGGTCTTTTTCAACGCCCACACATACATAATAGGCTCAGGATACAAGAGCAGCAAGGTTGAAGAGGGGATGGCCTTTTCGAGGCACGGCGTGGATTGCATATCGGCAAAGACTCTGGAGGACCTGCTTTCAAACAAAAAGCCAAGGCATGCAGACAAGTTCATCAGGGGCAAGATGCACATAAACGGCTATGAGCTTAGAAGGCTAAGGAAGCTTGCAGGGCTGAGCCAGCGCGGGCTTGCTGGGCTTTCAGGCCTGTCGAAGGACAGCATATACAAATACGAGCGCGGCAGCGCTGCCATAAGCTCGGAATCCCTTGAGCGGCTTGAGCGCGTGCTGCTTTCAAACCTTGGCACAGAGTCCTACGCGCAGGAGCGTAGCTTCAGTGCAGCAGGCCAGACAAAGGTCGGGGAATTGCTATTCATGGAGACTGACAGGGCTCCTTTCGAGGTTGTATGCCGCTTCAGGCACCGCTTTGAGTTTGCAAAGATGACAGACCAAAGGACTATGAAGAAGATAGCGGACTTTTACAAGGAGTTTGACGGCATCTTCAACGACAGGCAGTTCATCATAGCAGATTCCAGCAGGGCCGAGGCATTTGGCATTCCAATAATATCAAGGCAAGAGCTCAACGGCATAGCATCCGAAGCAGATCTGATCGAGATGGCCGAAGAACGCTCAAGCTAAAACTATTTTCCTAAACCTATTTTCTTTTAGCTGCTGAGCTTTTGCGTGGGCTTTTTTGTGCATGCATGCTCTTGCCCTCTATAGTACTTACTATCTTTTCAAAGTCTGCTACAAAATCCTTTGTAGACCTAAACATCATGCTCATTCCAACGCTTCCAAAAACCACTATCAACGAGGCCATCGAAACGAACAGTATCACTATGTACTCTGAAGAAGTTATAGGGTTTATGCCGTTGCCTACAACAACCGCAAGCCCTATTATGAAAATCACCCATAGCACGCTCGCGCCGTAGGCTATTTCGAAATAGCTGTGCTTGAACAGCATCCTTACCGAAGCATACAAGACCCACATAATCCCTCCGAAGGAGAAAAGCAGTATTATGGGCTCCAGGTAATAGTTTTGTATGAATATGGCAGGCAGTATGAACGCAAGAGCCCCTATCACCAGCGAGGTCATCCATATGCCCACATACTTGCTGTGCTTCTGATGCTCGACCATATTCATGTACTTTACCGATGATATATGGGCTTCGACGAAGCTCACTGTAAGCGTAAGCGCAGTTATCAGGATAAGCACGAACCAGAACAGCATTTCCACGAGCGGGCTTATTATGAAAAGCGATGCGAGCATCGATGTGAATATCATGCCTATTGCAAGGGCTATGGCAAATGTGAACATGGATATCCCCAATGCCCTCCTGTAAGCAAAAACCCAATAACGCTTTATATGCTCTCTGGCGTAATTCACACAATCACGATAATCATTATACCTTATTCATTAAAAAACTTTTCATAATGCGCTAAAGCGCCAGTGAATGGCAAACCCTAAATCGGCAGGCGCGGTATCAGCGTAAAAAGCACATTGCCATAGAGCACCAGCGCCAGTGCTCCAACGAAAATCGGCACAGCAAAAGGTATGCCTTTCTTGTACACAGGAAGCTTTCCTGAATATTTTTTCGCCAACTCCTTCAGTAGCTCTGGGGTAACGAGCCTGCCGAAGCCTTTTATCCTGCGCTTTAGGCTTTTAAGCTTCGTTTCGTCAATCATCTGCACCGCTATCATGTCCCCTGGCTCCATCATCCTGTAATTTACATACTGGACCATGTATGCCATTATCCGCTTCTCGTAAAGCAGCACCATGCCCGAACCTATTGCTATTACTATGAGAAGCGCAATCCCGAAAGCTGATGAATGCACCACTGCTATAAGGAAGAGCAGGAAGAAGAGATACACTACCAGTATCAAAATCGTCTTGAAATAGTCTGCAAAATGCGGCTGCACAGCCTTTGCATGCTTGAAACGCTTCCCGGATTTCGGTATATAGTAAAGCGGCACTATTATCAATGCAGCTATGCCGCTATTTATGGCAAGGGATATTACTGAAGGCAGGTATCCCTGCGGGAAGCTGTAGATTAGCCCTGTCTTCTGGAACGGCAGTATCAGGGAAATCGTTGCGAACTCTATCACATCTGCAGCGCCAAGCTGCCCTGCCCTATAAACTGCATAGCCGAGCCCGAGCACTATTGCGGCTATGACAGCGCTTATCGCTATTTCAGAGGCATTGAGATAGAGAACCGTAAGGGCAAGCCCGTAAAGCAGCGCCGCATACGCAAATATGTTTGGCACATTCCTGCTGTTGAAAATGTCGAATAGCATGTATATTAATGCGATTACTATGAGCGACGCTGCGCGCAAAACATAAAGGTCCATCAGGCATCAGGAGGTTATACAAAACTAAATTGTAATATTAGCTAAAGTATTTATTAATATCATGCAAGAGACTTTTAAGCAGAAGGCTGGTGTAATCTTGGAAACCGTTCTTTCCGACCGACGCGTTCCTTCCAGCTACGATTCACGAGCTTCGCTTACGCGGAACGAGCTCGCAGAAACGTACAAAAATGCATTGAAAGCCATAAGCCACATATATGACAATGTGGAGCCTGACGGCTTCATGGTCGCAGCGCCTGACTTCACATGGTACAAGCTCATGTGGTTCAGGGATTCCTCATTTGTTTCCTCATCGCTCTCTTACGCGTATAAGCACATGGCGTTTGAGAAGGATGACAATGAATATGCGCTGAAAGCCAGGGAAGCCTCCGGAAGGATACTCGGGAAGCTTTGGGATGTGATAGACCTGAACGGGCCGAGAATGAAGCACGCTGTGGACTGCGGGCTCGAATCTCTGGAATTCAAGCTCCTTGAAAACCATGTTGCTGCAAGATTCTATCATGACGGAAATCACGCTAATGTACTTATAGACGGCAGGCACGTAAATGATTCTGCAGAGCTCAAAAACCCGAATTCATGGCTCAAGCAGTTCGATTCCGTTCCGCTGGTGCTTTTTGCGACTGCAGAGTTTATAAGGAACGTTGGCGCCGAGCACATAAGCCATGGCACGATGGAGAAAATCGGGCGAAACCTGGACCTGGCATGCTCGTACATAATTAATACATACAAATGCCCGTCGGCAGGCCCCTGGGAGCAGTATCCGCAAATGCTGCATTCATACACGGTTGCGTCCGCATTCGCAGGCCTAAAGGCAGCGCTGGAAATATCAGAGGCCACTGGCGTGCCAGTAGAAAGGGGCAGGATCCTTGATTCGCTGTATGCAAAGGATTACAACGGCATAGCGTTCTTCTTAAACAAGCTCTTCGTAGACGATGGCATACTGCACAAGTTCAGGCCTGAATTCGGCACGGAACCTGTAAAAACTCCGAAAGCAGATGCAGCATCGTACCTTGTATTCGCTCTTTTCAACGGCGACGGCCAGCTTTTCAGCAATGAAGTTGTTGAAAAAACAGTGAAGGAGCTTGAGAATAACCATGTCTTCTATTCATACAAGTCAAACAAGTTCCATGTCGACGAAGCGCCTAAAAGGTATGAAGGTGACAAGTACTTCGGCGGCTCCGGATGGCTTCTTGCAGAGGCGGCTGAAGGATTCCTAAGCCTGAAGATGGGCAGGGCAGAAGAAGCGACGCGCAAGCTTAAAGACCTGAACATGCAAGTATCCAGCTCCATTTCAAAATTCGGGGAGCTTAGGCTTCCTGAGCAAAAGATGCTGGACGAGGAGTTCCTAAACCCGGTTCGCGAGTCCGAAAGCGATGCCATAGGCAAGCTGCCTGCGCAGGATCTTATATGGAGCGCCGGCGAATACCTTAGGCTTGCTTCAGGCTTCCTGGAGAATTATTATTCCAGCAAATATACGCCAATGCTGCGCAATGGGAATAAGTAGGCTTGCAGCAGCTCGTACAAACGCTTTTTATTGATTGCCACATTAATATCATCTGAAACCAACAAAGGTGCTTATCCATGTTTTCCTATAACGATATTGAAGAGAAGTGGCAGAAGGAATGGAGATCTGCAAAGGCTGACGAATCAGACCAAAACGACAAGCCTTCGCTTCTGGTCACGGCTGCGTGGCCTTATGTCAACATGCCTCCGCACATGGGCCATATGAAGACTTACAGCATAGCGGATTTTTATGCAAGGTATATGCGCATGCGCGGCTTCAACGTCCTATTCCCCATGGGCTGGCATTATACCGGCACCCCGATACTCGCGATTGCAAAAAGGCTAATGCGAGGCGACAAAGACCTGCTTGAAGAGCTTAGCGCATTCGGCATAACCGAGGAGGTAAGCAAAGAGCTGACAGACCCGCTGAAAATAGCCGACTATTTCAGGAACAGCTTTAAGGAGGGCTTTACAATGGCGGGTTACAGCATAGACTGGAGAAGGGAATTCAACTCGATAGACCCATTATTCAGCAAAATGGTCGAGTGGCAATTCGGCAAGCTCATAGAGCACGGCCTGATAGTCAAGGGTACGCACCCTGTGGGCTGGTGCAACAACGAGGGCAACGCAGTGGGCCAGCACGACACCAAGGGCGACACACAGCCTGAGATAGAAAGCATGTACGCAATAAAATTCTCATCTTATGGCGAGGAAGCCAGCTTCGTGTGCGCAACGTACAGGCCTGAAACGCTCTATGGCGCAACGAACCTTTTTATAAACAAGGACGCCGAGTACGTCCTTGCAAAGCACGGCTCCGAGAAGTACTATATCTCTAAGGAGTCATTCGAGAACCTGGCGGCGCAAATAGACATCGTCATGGAGAGGCCAGTAGAGCCCGGGGAGCTGCTTTCAAAGAATGCCGTCAATCCCATAAACGGCGAGCACATACCTGTGCTCAACGGGAATTTTGTCAAGCCTGACTTCGGCACAGGCGTTGTGATGGCAGTGCCAGCGCATGCGCCCTTCGACTATTTTGCCCTGAAGAAAATCGAAAACGGCCCTAAGGATTTCAAGAAGGTCATAAAGCTCAGCGCGGAAAAAGAAGCTGGCGATGAAATCCCCGCCCTTGCATATGTGAAGGGCTTTGCAAAAGACATTGAAAATCCCAGCGCAGAGCAGCTTGAAAATGCTACAAAGAAGCTCTACAAGGACGAGCTTGCGTATGGCATAATGGCCGAAGGCGAGTTTGCAGGGGAGCCGGTAAGCTCTGCACGCAGCAAGATAGCGGAAAAGCTCGGCTCTGAAGGAAAGCTGTTCGAAATGTACGTGCTTGTAAACGATAAGCCCCTGTATTGCAGGTGCGGCTATAAGGTCGTTGTGAAGCTCATAAAGGACCAATGGTTCATAGATTATGGCAATAGGGAGTGGAAGGCCAAGGTGCTTGAGCATCTGCCTGCACTTAAGATATATCCCGAGAAGCTCATGGCCTCATTCAATGCCGCAGTCGAATGGATAAATCTGCGCGCGACAGAGAGGGCGCAAGGCCTTGGCACAAGGTTCCCGTTAAACAAGGACCATATTATAGAGTCGCTGTCGGATTCGACAATCTACATGTCATTCTACACGTTCGCAAACATTCTGCGCCAGTACGGAGTCAACGCGGAGCAGCTGAAGCCGGAGTTCTTCGATTACGTTTTTAATGGCAAAGGCAATGCAGAAGAGCTCGCAAAAAGCGCATCCATAGAAATCGACGCAATAAAAAAGTGCCGTGAATCGTTCAGCTACTGG
The DNA here is from genome assembly GCA_023485295.1 of Candidatus Marsarchaeota archaeon. Lineage (NCBI taxonomy): Archaea > Thermoproteati > Thermoproteota > Candidatus Martarchaeota archaeon. Next base: position 12,879 of record JAMCZQ010000001.1, read on the forward strand.
TACAGGTTTACCTCCCGCCATTCGGCATCCGAGCTGCTTCCCAGCCACATAACGATGTACGTGTTCAACCACGTGGCTGTTTTCGACAAGCCGTATTGGCCAAAGCAGATAGTGCTTAACGGCGTTGTGCTCTTTGAAGGCAAGAAGATGAGCAAGAGCCTCGGAAATGTAATCCCCATGGCCAAGGCCATAAAAGATTATGGCGCAGACCCAATAAGATTCCTGATGGTGGCAAACAGCGACCTCAGCACCGACACCGACTTCACAAACGAAGGCGTCAACGGGATAAGATCAAAAATCGCGTACCTGTACGATATAATAAACGCAGCCAATGACATGGATGCCGGAGCGCTGGTGCATATAGACTACTGGCTATACTCCAAGCTCAATTCAAAGATCAAAAAAGCCACAGAGTACATGGAAGTCCTTTCGCTGAGGAATGCCTACGTGGAGATATTTTATGAATCCGTAAATGAGCTAAAGTGGTACATTGACAGGAATGGAAGAAACCAGATGGCATTAATGGACTTCATCGAGAAGCTAATCCTAATGCTGGCTCCTGCGATGCCTCACGTAGCAGAGGAGTTCTGGCACATGATAGGCAGGAGCACACTTGTAGTAAAGGAGCAGTGGCCTGTGGCTGACGAGTCAATGATAAGCGAAAAGGAGGAATTCATCGAGGATGTAATAAGGTCGACCCTGGAGGATGTCGAAAAGGCGGTGCGCCTTACCGCGCCAAAAGGCAGTGAAGGCACAAAGCCAAAGCGCATTCACATAATAATGCCTGCTGCGTACAAGCTTAAGGCCTATAACGAGCTCGCCTCTTCAAAAAGCATAGCTAAGACAATGGATGCAATGAATATGAAGGAGCAGGGGTCTAAGGAAAAGCTCGCGGCGTTCCTTTCAAGGTATTCCAAATCTATGAATTCGCTTGTGCCGATCCCGCAGCTCTCGCAGAACGACATGTATGAAAGCTTTGCCCAGGCCGAGGGCTTTCTTTCAGCAAAAACAGGCTCCGGAATTAAAATAGAAAGGGAAGAGGATTCAGCGTCCAAAAGGGCAGACAGGGCCGAGCCGTCAAGGCCTGCCATAGACATAGAGTGGGGTTGAGATGCCAAGGGGTATAAAGGACTTCAAAGCTTACATCTTCGACTGGGACGGCACGCTGAACAGCCCTACGATAATAAACCATCCGTTTTGGCTCAAATTCAAAAAGTTCAGATTCATATCGGAATTCCCTCCAGACGAAAAGGAGCTGGCAGCCTCTGAGGAGCGTGTCCTTTTCCTAAAGGCCAGAAAAGACTTCACCGACATTGAGGAATCGCTGTTTGTAAAGCTTGCAGACGTAGCGTTCTCAATGCTGAAGCCGAGGTTTCATAATGGCTCAAGGGAGCTTCTTGATTACCTCAACAGCACAGGCAAAAGCGTGGCATTATTCACAGACGGCGGGCTAAAAAGGGTGTACGTGGAGATAAAGCACCTGAAGGCATTCAATTATTTCGATGTCATAGTGAGCGCGCAGTCCATAAAGAGGATAAAGCCGGATCCGACAGGCCTGAAGATAATCGAGCGAGTGCTGAACCTTGAAAGCTCATCATGCATATACTTTGGTGACAGACCCGAGGACATAGCCGCTGCGCATGGCGCAGGCATGAAGGCAGCCGCTATGCTTAACGGGTTCTCCAACCCTGAAGCCCTAAAGGCGGAGAAGCCTGAATACGTATTCAATAGCATGGAGGAGGTGCTGGCCGCATGCAGGGGTAAAAAGTAATAAATATATGAATATACATGAATTGGATAGGGATTTTAATGGAAAAGGAAAAGACACCACCTCCGTGCAAACAGCAAAAAATAAAGGAATTTGACGAAACAGGCATGTTGCGCTACAAGGAAGAGCCGCAGAGCGCTCCAGTGCGCAGGGCTTCAAAAAGCAATCCTGAGACCGATCCGCTGTACGGTGTTGGGTCGTCCGAGGAAAGGGCAGATGTGGAAAGGTATTGAACAGCCGAAGCAGCCCGTCTGCTAACCTTTAAATATATTATTCCTAAAATTGATTAAGAGTGATAAAATGATAACAGCATTCAACATATCAAACGTAGAAGGCAAGATATCAGACATGAGCTCTCTCCCGCAGCAGAGATTCCCAAAGCTCAATATAAATGTAGAAGATGTTTCTTCAAAGGGCAACAAGCTCAATATCTCATATTCGTTTGTGGCTGACTACTTCGCAGGAGACGACGAAAAATCTCCGAGCGTTGGCCAGATAAAGCTCAGCGGCACCATAGAGATGGACGAAAAAGCCGATGCCATTGCAGAAGTCATCAAGAAGTGGAACGAGAGCCACACGCTGCCCGTAGACATGGCCGAAGAAGTGATAAACGGCCTGAATTTCAGGTGCAGTGCAACAGGCACACTGATTGCATATTCGCTAGGGCTTATACCACCACTTGTAATAACAAGGACAAAGATAGAAGAGCAGGGCAAGGCCTGAAATGCTTTGCGCTTTCTATTCCTGTGCACCGCAGCAAGATATTTAGCAATAAGGCGGTGAAATATGACTATGCCTACTACTGATGCCGCCAGCACTGCAGGCGGCTCAAAAAGCAGAAGACTTGACATAGAGGGTTTTCTGCTTGATGTTGATTATGTCACCCTGAACGAAAAGACCAAAATCAGGCTGACTGTGAAGGGCAAGGACGGAAAGGCGTACGAGATAATAGACACCGCGTTCAGGCCATATTTCTATTTTGTCCCTGAAAGCGGCAGGCAGCAGGACATGGCAGGAATCCGCATAGGCTCAGACCGCGGCATTATAAAGGCCGAAGAGATAGTGGAAGAGCCGCGCGGCATACTTGGCCACGCCGCAAATTCTTATAGGATATACGTTTCAAATCCTGCAGATGTGCCAAAGCTTAGCGACGCATTTTCCGCATACGGGGACATATACGAATATGATATCCCGTTTTCAAAAAGGTACCTGATAGACAACAGCATAACGCCATTGCGCAATATGATATTCAGCGTTGAGGAAGAGAACGGAATGCTGAGGCTTGTTGGCGCCTCGCCAGCGCCGGATGGCCCGGATGAACTATCGCTCAACATCATGTGCTTTGACATAGAGACCTACAATCCCTTAGGCGTGCCCAGGCCGAGCAAAGACCCTGTCATAATGCTCAGCTATTCCTACGTCTCAAACGGGAAGAAGGGCTCCGGCGTAATAACATTCAAGCGCATAGACAGGGAATTTGTGGAATATGTAAATGACGAGCACGAGCTCTACGCCCTTTTCATGAGGAAGCTAGACGAGCTTGACATCGACGTGATTTCAGGCTACAATTCCGCAAACTTCGACATAAGGTATATGATAGAGCGCGCCAAGGCAATCGGTATAGACTTTAACCTGAGCAGGTTCAAGGGCGAAACCAGGACTGAGCGCCACGGGCTTGTGGACAAGGTCAAGATAGGTGGCAGGGTGCATGTAGACATGTACCTGGTAGTAAAGTTCATAGCGGTGGTAGGCGCAGCCGAAAGCATCCTCAAGCTCAACAGCTACACTCTCAAAAACGTCTACGAAGCTGTGTCAAACACAAAGAAGACAAACGTAGAAAAGCGGGACATATACAAGCTCTGGGACGGCAGCAAAGAAGAAATAGAGGAGCTTGCAGACTACAACCTGAGCGACTCAGATGCGCTTAGGAAGGTTTTCGACACTTTTATGCCGATCATGATAGAGCTTTCAAGGACCACCGGGAACGCCCTTGGGGATGTTGCTGTTTCAACGACTGGCCAGCTTGTAGAATTCATGCTCATGAAGTATGCGCATGCGTTCAACGAGCTGATACCGAACAAGCCTTCTGAGAGGGAGATAAGGTCGAGGCTTGCAAACCCTATAGAGGGCGCATATGTAAAGACTCCAGATCCAGGCATCTACGAGCGCCTGGCCATATTCGATTTCCGCGGATTGTATCCTTCCATAATAATATCGCACAATATAGACCCATCGTCACTGTGCGACAAATGCGATGACTATTACGAATCGCCCACAGGCGCAAAGTTTTCAAAGTCGAAAAACGCGATAATGCCCACAATACTGAAGCTGCTGATAGCGCAGAGGGCAGAGGTAAAAAAGCTCTACAAAGTGGACAAGGGCAACATATTCCTTGGCTCAAGGTCGCAGGCGCTTAAGATAACGTCGAATTCGTTCTACGGCTATTTGGGCTATGCAAGGTCCAGGTGGTATTCCAGGGACTGTGCAGCAAGCGTGACCGCGTATGGAAGGCAGTACATACATGATACCATACAGGAGGCCGAGGCCAATGGATTCAAGGTCATATACGGGGATACGGATTCGATTGTGATGCTGCTCGGCGACAGGACGAAAGAGGACGCCATAGGGTTTGTCAAGAAATTCAATGGCAAGCTGCCGGGCTCGATGGAGCTTGAGCTAGAGGATTTCTACAGCAGGGGCATTTTCGTCGGCAAGAAAACCGAGAAAGGCGCAACCACTGGCGCAAAGAAGAAATATGCATTGATAACCGAAAGCGGCTACATAAAAATCCGTGGCTTTGAGCTCGTCAGGAGAGACTGGTCAAAGGTGGCAAGGACCACGCAGCGCCGCGTGCTGGAGACAATACTAAAAGAGGGCAGCGCTGAAAAAGCGATTGGAATAGTGAAGGACGTGATAAAGGAGCTGAAGGAGGGCAAAACGCCGATATCCGAGCTTGCGATAAGCACGCAGCTTAGGAAGAGCATAGACAGCTACGATGCGAAATCGCCTGAGCTCGCCGCTGCGAAGAAGGCGGTTGAGCAGGGGCTTAAAAGCCGCGAAGAGGTAGAGCACGGAGTCATAAGCTACGTAATAACCAAGCATGGCAGCAGCATATCGGATAAAGCTGAATTGGAGGAGTTTGCAAAGGACTACGACCCTGACTATTACATCAACAACCAAGTGATACCCGCAACGATGCGCATACTTAGCGAGCTGAATTACAATGAGGATGAAATAAAAGGGCTGGGGAAGCAAAAGAAATTATGAGGCGCAATATAATGGAAGACAAAAATGATGACGAAAGCATTGGGGATTTCAGGGCGAAGGCCATAGAGGTTGGATCCGCATCGTACAAGGCGTTGAAAAATGCCGAAAGGCTTGTGAAGCCAGGTGCAAGCTTGTTGGAAGTGGCAGAGCAGGCAGAGAAGTACCTTAAGGACAACGGCTTTGAAACTGCTTTTCCGATAAACCTTTCGATAGGCAACCAGGCAGCGCATTATACGCCGTCGATGGGCGATGAGGCCAGATTCGCTGAAAAGGACATAGTCAAGATCGATTTCGGCGCTGCCAAGGACGGTGTGCTTGGAGACTGCGCGCTTACCGTAGACTTTTCCGGAGAGTATGGCAAGCTTGTGGAAGCGACTTCGAAGGCCCTTGAGAATGCAATTGCAAAGGTGAAGGCAGGCGTTGCAGTGCGTGAGATAGGGCGCGAGATAAGCAGCACGATAGAGGGCATGGGATTCAAGCCAATCCGCAACCTTGGAGGGCACGGAGTCGGGGTCCACAACCTGCACGACAGCCCATTCATACCGAATTATGACAACGGCGACGAGGACGAGCTGCAGGAAGGGACTGTTGTAGCAATAGAGCCGTTTGCAACGCTCAACGAGGGCAAGGGCATGGTGGCCAATGGCGAGACTGCAGAGATCTACAGCTTTGCTGCGGATGTGCAGCCAAGGATGCAGAGCTCAAGGGCGTTGCTCAAGGAGATAAAAGAAAGGTTCAGCAGCGAGCCCTTTGCGGCCAGATGGCTTAAGGATGCAGTTGGCGGCAAGTTCGAGCTTTATTCAGGGCTTCAGGAGCTTGAAAGACTGTATGCGCTGGAGCCGCATCCAGTGCTTATAGAAATGTCCGGCAAGCCTGTCGCTCAGACAGAGGCAGCAGTATACGTCACAAAGGATGGCTGCGAGGTTGTCACAAAATAGCGTTAAAGCAATCTGCTGTAGAAGCTAGCAATGGTTTCTGCCACGCGCAGTCTCTTTCCATGGAAGGTATGGCCTGTCCCGCTTATCACTGCACATTCGATGCTAGGCCCGCTGTACTGATGCTTCAGCTTCCCAACAGCAGCATTGACACTTGTATCTGTCATGTATTCGTCTTTCGAGCCGAACACCGCAAGCATCGGCACATTTAACCCTTGTATGTAACTCATATTCTTGAGCCTGTAGTTCAGTATCCTTGCTTCAGGCCTTTCTGGCATTGCAGTGCTCAAGAACCTTTCAACCCCTATTATGCTGTTGCTTCCCACCAAGCTTTTCGGCATCAGCAGCTCCTTCTTTTTCTTCAGCTTGAGCGCATGGTTCACAAGGCTTGCGTGCCTTTTGCCGTAGGCAAGCCTGTCATAATTGTAGTCGTCGACAGGTGCCAGCAGTGCAATGCCTGCAACGCCTTTCCTGTATGCCTGGAATCTCTTTGAATTCATGAAGTACAGCACCTTCTGGCATCCTGTGCTATGCCCTTCAAGGAAGAATCTCCTATAGCCCATGCGCTTGAGCATTGCAATTGCGCCTGCAATATCGTATATGCAATCCTCAAAGCGCTCCAGCGCCGAGCCTGCGAGGATGCCGGAATGTTTCCCTGCAGAGCTGAACTCTTCGATAACGTAGCTGCCGCGGTTGAGTATTGATAAGAACGATATGCCGATGCCGCTGCATGCTCCTGCTATCTCTGGGATGCTGTTGCTATTGTAAAAGCTACCGCCAAGGCCATGCACATGTATGACTGCGGCCTTTGGTTTTCTTGGCTCCACAAGCATGCCTGCAAGGCTAATGCCGTCAGCAGCGTCGAATCCGACCAATGTGGCATTCTTGGCTATGATCCTTGTCTTCATGAACGTCTACCCTATGGTTATACTGCGGCATTCATACACGTAATCCTCTTTGTATATGAAGCACCTCAGGGAAAGCCCAGTGCTTGAATTGTAGTATGGCAGCTTCAGCTTAACCATGTAGCTAGTGCCGTTCAGGTGCAGTATGTTGTAGTTTATCGGGTTGCGCTCCTGGCACTGTGCATTGCATGAGCTCATGTTGGTTATTGTAGTATTGTTTCCTATGTTTAAGCCTTCGGTTGCCTGGCCGTGCTCCTTGTAGAAATAAAATGCCAAAATGCTGACGTTCTGCGTCTTAGGCCCAACATTCTTCAGGTTTAGCATGTCGTAGCCTGAATAGTTGTGGATAACAAGCGTTTGGTTTGTTATGCTTATCCCGAAATTGCTCTCGTATGCATTGTGATAATAGGAAATGCCGCCGAACAGGATAGCGACAAACGCAACAAGCATTATGCCAAACCCAAGGCTTTGGCTTATGCCAAGCTTAGCAATCAAAGCCCTGAAGTAGTTTTTCCTCAGCGCCATTGCAGGCATCAGCAATACAAGCGGGATAATTGTTATAAACACAGAGTAATACGCTATCAGGGCATGGTAAAGCATGTAATAGGAGAATATGCTCATCACAACTATGAAGAGCCTGCTTGACATGTACATTACGACAAGCGCCGATATTATCACGGAGAAATAGAATATGAACTCCATCCCGCCTATCGATATGGGGTAGAAGCGCTGCAAAAGCTGCGGGAACGGCGACAGGTAATACGGCAGCAGCGCTCCGTTAACCGGCTTGAACACAGCGCCTATGTACGTAGATGGGGATTGCGCTATGAAGTATGCGTTTATCGCAAGGAACAGGAGCACAGCGGCGCCCACCATCTTCGCAGTGTGCTTTGCGCCATGCCTGCTGTATATGTATGCAACTGCAAGCACTATCGGGACCCAGAGTATTTCCTGCAGCGATGCGGCAAGGCCCATCCACACCCATACGTATTTGCTGTCGATCTCAAGTAGCATTATGATGAGTAGTGCAAGCATCAGCAAGTATTGCGTTGAGGCTATCTGCAGGAATACCATTACATAAAGAGCTATTGCAGGAGCTATGTAAGCAATGCGCTTAAGGTTGTCCTTGCTTATGGCATAGGCAAATGCGAAAATGGCCATAAACATGAAAACTACGTACGCTGCAGTATTCCCATATGTTATTATGCTTCCGGGCGTTCCATGCAAGGCGATATAGAATGGTATGGCAGACAGAAGGTACAGCGCAGGGTAGTCGAACCTGCCCACAACGCTGTTGTTGGTGAGCAGCGTGAAGCCGTATCTTGAGGAGTTTGTAACCAGCACGTTTGCTATATTTACGTTATACGGATTTGCGTGCACTAGCAGCGCCTTGAACGCATAATAGGAAAGCGCCATTTCATCGTCTGCGTCTATCCCCTTGAGGCCGAACCCATATAACTGGTAGTATAAGAACAAGCCCAGCGCAGCGATTATAGCTATCGCAGCCAGGTATTTCGAAGCCCTTCCGAACGGCTTTATCCTAAGGGCATAAAATGCAAATATAAGGAATACCAGCGTTGGCACTGCGATCGTGTAATTTACTGCCATGCCAAATGCCACTTGCGTTACCGAGCCCAAATCCATGTAGCTGCCTATTATCTCTACCAGCCAGACGAACAGTGCAGCCTGCAGCACTAGCATGCCTGCGCCTGCATAGCAGAAGCGTTTGCTTTTCACAAAAAGCGCGTATGCTATGACATACGCTAAGTATGTCACCATTACAAGGTCTGCCACATAGCTCAGGGTCCCTGAAATGTAAACTATGTTGAAATACGGCTCCATATCAGCCAAAAATATGATGCTTATGATTACAAACAGTACCGTATTCAAGTGTGCAGCCTTTGTAAGGCTTTTTGTCCGGTGCATTTTAGCATGCCTCTGCATCAAGCGCATATAACCTTATTCCTACATCATAATAATAAAACTTTACTAAAGGCATCAGCCCAAAAATATGTTCCTGCATTCATATGCATAACCCTCCTTGTAGATGAAACAGCTCACTGAAGTCCTGTTCCCTGCATAAACAGGAATGGCCAGCTTAACCCTGTAGCCAGTGCCGTTAAGATGCAGTATGTTGTAGTTTATCGGGTTGCGCTCCTGGCACTGTGCATTGCATGAGCTCATGTTCGTTATGGTGCTTAAGTTGCTCACGCTCAGCCCTTCTATATTCATGCTGGAGCCATTGTAGAAATAAAATGCCAAAATGCTGACGTTCTGCACCTTTGGGCCTTCATTGCTAATGTTAAGCAGTGCGTATGTGCTCCCGTTGTGCATTGTAATGCCGTACACCTTTGCCGATATGCCGAAGTTGCTCTCATATGCTGCATGATAGGCTATAACTGCCAGCGCAATGCCTGCTATGCACAGCCCGAGCGCAAAGTAGAAAGCTGCCCTGTGCCTGCGCAGCGGCATTGCAGTGCGTTTGGCCCTTGCAGCGACCGGCATGCTTTTGTCAATGATCAGCGCAAGAGGTATAATTGCTATAAACATGGCATAGTATACTACAAGTGCATGATACAGCACGAAATAGCAGACTGCGCTCATTGCAAGAATGGCAATTAAATTCCTTGAATACAACACCACCAGTATTGAAATGAGGATTGCAATGTAAAAAAGAACGCTCATTCCGCCTATCGATATGGGGTAGAAGCGCTGCAAAAGCTGCGGGAACGGCGACAGGTAATACGGCAGCAGCGCTCCGTTAACCGGCTTGAACACAGCGCCTATGTACGTAGATGGGGATTGCGCTATGAAGTATGCGTTTATCGCAAGGAACAGGAGCACAGCGGCGCCCACCATCTTCGCAGTGTGCTTTGCGCCATGCCTGCTGTATATGTATGCAACTGCAAGCACTATCGGGACCCAGAGTATTTCCTGCAGCGATGCGGCAAGGCCCATCCACACCCATACGTATTTGCTGTCGATCTCAAGCAGCATTATGATGAGTAGCGCAAGCATCAGGAAATACTGCGGCGATGCGATTTGTATGAAGAAGCTGATGAATAGGAGTATTGCAGGCGCCAGATACCAAAGGCGGTCCAGCCTCTCCTTTGGAACGGTGTAGCAGAATGCGAATGCTGCTACAAGCATGAAAACAAGGTAACTGACAGTATTCGCATTTTCCATTATAGCTCTTGCCGTGCCGGAAAAGACTGCATAAAATGGCGCTTCGACAAGCATGAAGAGCGCAGGATAGTCGAACCTGCCCACAACGCTGTTGTTGGTGAGCAGCGTGAAGCCATAGCTGGTGTAGTTAGTTGCAAGTATGCCTGAAATGTTTATGCTGTATATGTTCGTGTGGGCTGCAAGCGCCTTGAACGCGTAATAGGCAAGCGCCATTTCATCGTCTGAATTTATCTTGCCAAGCTTGAACGCATAAAGCTGGTACGAGAAGAAAACAACCAGCGCTATCACAATCATAATGGCAGCCAGATACTTTGAGGCATCTCCGAGCGGCTTTTTCCTTATCATGTAGAACCCGAACAGCAGTATCACGATCGTAGGCAGCATTATCGTGTAAAGCACTATTTCGAACGACGCTACTTCCCTTATAAAGATCAAATCATGGAACCCTGCAAGAATCATTATGAAAGCCGTGCACAGAGCGGCAAACGCCGCAATCACACCTGCACCGGCATATTCCGCAAGCCTGGAATCGCTGCAAAAGGCAAAGACCAGCATGTAAAAAATGTAAAGCAGCATCAGCGCGTCAGCAATGTATGAAAGCGTCCCGGAAAGATAGATAAAGTCGTAGTAAAGAACAAGGAAAAAGAGCAGGATTATGCTCACTGCTACGAATATCAGCGTATTGGCCCTTGCAGCTGCATCCTTGTCAATGCTTTTGCGCATTTGCAATCTCTGCCTATGGGTCTTTAAAAATTAATAAGCCTTTACAATATTGGGCCTAAGCGCACCAAAAAATAAAAAAAGAAGAAGGGCAAGCGCTCAATCGCACTTGCTGTAGCCGCATTTAGGGCATGTGTAGCAGCCTTCGCTAGCCACCATGGCGTTGCCGCATTCCGGGCATTTGACCTCCTCCTTGGCTGAGATAACATAGCTGCTTGCACCGTTGTGTATGTATTCCATGTCTACGGCCTTCTGCTCAGACTTTGCAGCCATGTGCTCCTCCTTCATCTGCATTATCGTCTTTTGGTTCTGCGCCTTGTCGACTGCCTGCAGCACCTGCACGCTCTTGCTGCTGTCCCTGTATACTGTTATGCCCTTGCAGCCAAGGTCGTACGCCAGAACATATGCCCTTTCTATGTCCTGCGGCGTGGCCCAGCTTGGGAAGTTTATGGTCTTTGAAACTGCATTGTCTGTGTATTTCTGGAAAGCGGCCTGCATCTTCACATGCCATTCGGGCTCTATGTCATATGCAGTGACGAAAAGCTGCCTTACCTCCTTTGGCACCTCTTCTACGTTCTGTATAGAGACCATGCCTGCAAGCTTCTTCATGAGCTCTTCAGAATAGAAGTTGTTCTGTATCGCATACTGCTCGAACTCGTTGTTCACCTCTATGAGGTTTGAGCCAAGGCTTTCATGGACGTTCCTCATGTACACTACCGAGAATATAGGCTCTATGCCCTGAGATGCGCCCCCTGATATTATGCTTATCGTGCCTGTAGGCGCTATTGTGGTGACTGTGGAGTTCCTGAGCGGCTTGAATCCAAGCTTGTACCATATGCTGTTCTTGAATTCAGGGAAGGGCCCTCTTTCAACCGCAAGCTCTTGGCTCATCTCCCTGGCATTCTGGGTTATGAAGGACATCACGCGCTCCGCAAGCAGCAATGCTTCGTTGCTGTTGTACTTTATGCCTAGCCTTATTAGCATGTCGGCCCATCCCATGACACCCAGGCCCACACGGCGTATCGCTTTTGAAACTTCATCTATTTCCTTAAGCGGATAGGAATTGGCATCTATCACATCGTCAAGGAACCTGATCCCGAGCCTGACGGTTCTCTTTAGCTCTTCCCAGTCGACCTCGAAGTGGCCATCCACTGGCTTGAGCATGCGGGCCAGGTTTATGGAGCCCAGGTTGCACGAATCGTACGGATACAATGGCTGTTCGCCGCATGGGTTAGTTGATTCTATGGGGCCCCTTGACGGCACTGGATTCGCGTAGCTGCTGTTCATCCTGTCTATGAAAACAAGGCCAGGGTCGCCAGTCTTCCATGCCATTGTGACGATAAGATTCCATACTGCCCTTGCGTTTAGCCTGCCAACCACCTTGCTGTTGCGCGGGTTTACAAGCTCGTATTCCTTATTGTGATGCAGAGCGTCCATGAACTTCTCTGTTATTGCCACAGATATGTTGAAATTCCTCAAAGTGCCTTCATTCTCCTTTGCAACTATGAAATCCAGTATATCAGGGTGGTCAACTCGCAGTATGCCCATGTTTGCGCCCCTGCGCTTGCCGCCCTGCTTTATCTGCTCGGTTGCGGCATCGAAAACCTTCATGAACGATATCGGCCCTGATGCTACGCCGCCTGTGCTTCTTACAAGGTCGTTTGCAGGCCTCAGCCTGGAAAAGGAGAAGCCAGTACCACCGCCGGACTGGTGCACTAGCGCAGCGTTTTTGACGGATTCAAATATCTCAGGCAGCGAATCGCCCACAGGCAGGACGAAGCAAGCGCTCAGCTGGCCAAGCTTCGTGCCTGCATTCATAAGCGTCGGGGAATTTGGCATGAACTTGAAATTTACCATGGCATTGTAGAAGCTTTCCTCTATTTCTGCCACAGCATTGTCATCCTTGCCGTAGTTCCTTTCGGAATTTGCTATCGCTCTTGCGACGCGCCTGAACATCTGCTTCGGCGTTTCTGCAAGCTTGCCGTTGGCGTCCTTGAGCAGGTATCTGGCAGCAAGCACTATCAAAGTATTTATGGGCAGCTTCAGGTCATCATTGTCTATGCCCAGGGATGCCTTGTATGCCCTGACTTCTGCCCTCTTGTGCCTGTACAAAATGTAGGATTTTGCTACGGATGGGTCTTTTTCCATAAGCACCTTTTCAACAATGTCCTGTATCTCCTCCACATGCACGTTTTCCTTACCTAGGCTACCTACCATATCGGTAACCTCCTTGCTTATCGCCTTTGCCTCGTCCATATTTTTGCTTTCATCACGCCTTACATAAGTGTCACAAAAGGCCCTGTATATTGCGCTCGTTATCTTTTCCTCGTCAAAATCCACTTTCTCGTTATTCCTTTTTATTACGCTGGTCACCATTCACACACCCCTAATTTGTTGCAGTTGAATATTTTAAAATAAGATTTAAAAATCAATACATAAAGCGCATTTACTTAATATACAATGTTCACTTCCGCTATTAATTTAAAGCTTTTCAAAACTGTCGTGGAAGCTCCAATTTGCTTTACTTCCGCTATTCAAAAATATTACTCTAAAACAGCCTTTGCGATTCAGTTACTGCTTTGTTCAAGCTCATCGCATGCTCCTTCAAAAACTTTTTGCAGTTCCTTCCAGGCATTCTTATAGAGCTGCTGCTTGCTCTTATCAACGTTGAGGAAGAGCCACCTGTAAAATATAGAAGTTGGGACTGGTATGCTGGCAAGCTCTTCAAGATCATAAATTGATACGTTTTTCCAACGGCTGTTTTCAGCTTCCAAATACTCGTTTTTTATTTCTGCAGTGTCGAACCTGCCATTGCGGCTTTCAAGGCATTTATGCGTCTGCCAGGAATGGCTTGACGAAAATGAGGCTATTATGACAGCAAGCGCCTTTAGTGACTGTTCGTTCTTCTCAAGCTCCACGCCGTTATGCTTCTGCTGCAATGCGGAATAAGCTTGGTGGGCGTTGCATTTGAGCACGAGCTTGTGTATTTCACCGACCAGCATATCATAGTTCGTACGATTATACTTTATCGGCATGCACTACACTTATTTATAATTGTATAAAAACATATAAAAGCGTAATTGCAAATATAATTGCTGATTAAAGGCGATACGATGGCGTTGTTCAACATATTTGGCAAGAAAGATGCATCCGAGGACCTTGTGAAGCGTGTGCCTTACAAGATAACCACTGAGCTTGTTCCGTACAAGCTTTATTCAAGCAGGAAAAGCCAAGCGTCTCTGTTTCTCAAGGTCAAGAACCTTACAAAGGAGGTGCTTATGACCTCCATAGTGCTGGAGCTGCCAGACATGCTTGGATTTGACGAGATGGGCATGGCCAAGCAAAAAGAGCTGAGGGTTGGCGACATAAATCCAGGAGAGGAGCGCGAAGCGCGCGTTGACATATACAATTCGCTGAATGCTGACCCTGGCGAATATACGATAGCAATAACTACAATATCCCATTACAGGGACTACGGCCATGTTCTCAACGCAGTAAAAAAGAAGGCGACCATAAACGTAGTCTGAATCGCATACCTTATGCCGAACGACGGCTTTGGCGCTGCATCAAAACGCTTAAATATACCTCGTGCAGCCTTTTTATCATTTCTGCATGCGTGAAACGAACAGCTTCACATCGAAGTAAATGAAGGACGCGCTTACCGAAGCCTGGAATTCAACTTGATATCACGGCAGAAACTCCTTGTTCTTTATCTTCTCCTTGATATAATCGTCAACAAAAGTAAGCCTGGGCCCCTGAAGCGTGTCCTGCTCCAGTTTTTTCTTTGTACGCAGCACCTCCTTTAATTCGTTAACCCATTCTTTGTGCATGTTTATCCATGGGTAATTCAGCATTTCCTGGGCCCTTTTGAGGTCTATATCAGTTGCGCGCATGGTCATGTTCTTCAGGAATTCGTACCTGTCCAAATCCGCCATTGTGACTCCGATAAACCTGGCTTCGGGAGTTGCAATGTCCCTGCCTATGTATGCCAGGTTCATGCTTCCAGTCTTTATGGTCCAGTATATGTACCAGCCCCAGGCATCGCCGTCGTTGAAAACATATATCGGCAGATCCATGTCCGCAAGCTTCCTGATGAGCCTGCGCGTTCCGCGCGCGGCCTGTCCCTGCGGGCTTATAAGTATCGCATTTTCCTTCTTCCAAAAACCGTCCTCATTGAGGCGCTGCCACAGGGCGTCCTTCTCAACAACAAGCACGTATTTCGCCTTGACATCTACGAACTCTATGTCGTTGTCCACATCGCTTGGTATTGCCCATCCGCTTCTTCCCATCTTGCTGGTATCTATCTCTATGCGCTCATTGCCGAAGCTGTCCAATATGCGCATGTTGCCAGTAAGCACGCCTTTCCTGTTTGCATTCAGGTGCAGGTTCTCCCTCTTCATGTTCAGCGCCACTTCAAGGTCCTCTATAAGCGGGTTTGATTCGCTCTGCTCATTGAATATGTTCTCGTCAATGTCCTCGCCAAGCGAGTATTTAAGCTGGTAAAAGAGGCCCCTTATGGTCGTGTGCAGGTTCTGCTTTACGAAATCGTGGCATTTTGAAGCTATGGCTACGGTCTGCATGAAGCGCTTCGCCTGGGCCATGTTTATGAAGCTATGCTCCTCCTCTGCGCTGCCAAGCTTCAGGAACCCGTTCTTTTCATCGTACACTATGTTTGACCTGGTCCTGGTGATGACTTTGAAAGACGGGTTTTTCTTCTTCTTAATGTCTTCCAGTATGCTTTTACCAAAACCTTCTATGTTTTCTGCAGCGTTCCCGGCATCGTTGCTTACGCCGTGACTTGCCGCCTTTTCCTTTGCCATGTCAAGTGCCCTCGTATCGTTTAAGCTCCCTTATTATGTCATCGCGCCTCTTGCTCTTCTTTATCGCGTAGTTTAGCACTTCGGCAAAGCTCTTCACAGCAACTATGCGTATGCGCTTCCTGATGTCTTTGCCTAAATATACATCGTCCTTGTTTGCATAGGGTATTATGACTGTATGCATTCCAGCGCCTATCGCAGCCTCAACCTTGCTTGTCACGCCACCTACTGGAAGCACAGCGCCACGCACCGAAAGCGATCCCGTCATTGCCAGCGACTGGTCCACAGGCAGGCTTTCCATCGCAGATATTATGCTTACTGCTACGGATATGCTTGCGCTGTCGCCCTCAACGCCTTCGTATGTCTGCAGGAACTGGACGTGCATATCGTAGTTTGCCACGTCCCTGCCCATGTGCTTCTTTATTATCGCGCTTACGTTCTTTACGGCTTCGCTTGCTATCTTTCCAAGCTTGCCGGTAGGTATGAACCTGCCCTCGCTCCTGGAGCTTGCAGGCGTTACCTCTGCAACAATCGGTATTATTATGCCTGCGGTCATTACGGACGAGCCTACAACCGCAAGGCCGTTTACACGTCCTATTGCATAGCCCTTGCTGCTGAATACCTTGTAATCCTTCCTGTAGTCTATCTCCTGCGTTATGATCTGCGCTTCAACAGGCATTGCCAGCCTTTTAGCATCCTGCACTTCAGCTGCACTGACTGTTTTTTTGCCTCGTTCTACCGCAAGGTCCCCGGCAGCCCTTACGAGCCCGCCAAGATCCCTAAGTATCAGGCTTAGCCTGTTTTTCCTTCCTGCACGTCGCCTGGCCTCCTCTATTATTGCTTCGACTGCGTTTTTTTCGAACGGCGGTATCTTGTTGTCCTTCTTTACCTCCTGTGCCACAAACTGCGTCAGCAGCTTCCTGTTTTGAGGCGTGTCCGGCATTGAGGAATCCATAAACACCTCATAGCCGTAACCTCTTATCCTGGAGCGAAGCGCCGGATGCATGTGCTGTATGTCCTGTATGTTGCCAGCTGCTACAAGTATGAAATCGCACGGCACTGGCTCTGTTTTCACCAGCGCTCCAGAACTCATTTCACTCTGGCCAGTTATAGGATACTTCTTTTCCTGCATTGCAGTCAACAGTTCCTGCTGCGATTTCGGGTCTAGGCTTGATATCTCATCGATGAACAATACTCCTTTGTTTGCCCTGTGTATGCCTCCGCTTTCTACGCGCAAGTGTGCAGGTGTGCCCAGGCCTCCAGTCTGCAGCGGATCGTGCCTGACATCTCCGAATAATGCACCTGCCTTCGACCCTGTTGCATCTATAAACGGCGCATTAGTGCGGCCGCTGTTGTCCACTATAAGCTTTGGCTCATTGCCGTCTCCCATTCCAGGCACTCCTACGCGCCTTGTCAGCCCTGTCATAAAAAGCACTATTGAGCCAAATATCATTATGCCCAGGATGAGTGCAGCGAGCACTATTATCTCATAGCCCTTTATGTAGCCGCTCAACGAAAGCGCGAAGAGCGCTATTACGAGGATGAAAACTATAGGCATCACTATCGAGTTGCTTTTGCTTAGGCTCATGCGGTTGCTCATCCGCTCCTTCATAACTATTTGCCTTCCCTGCCCATCTCCATGCTTTTGGCGCTCCTCTTCGGTCTTATAAGTTTTTACTGTCTTTATCAGCGGTGTATTCTCATCGTTTGGGTTCCTGTACACGAGAATGTCTTCAAGCTCTGCTATAGGCAGCAGCTCGGCCATAGCCTGCGCAAGCATTGTCTTGCCTGTGCCTGGGTCGCCTATCAGCAGCACATTCCTGCCCTGCTTCGCAGCCTTTTTGATTATGTCAACTGCGTTTTTTTGGCCGATTACCTGGTCTATAAGCTTGTCAGGTATCTTTATGTCATCGGTTGTTTTAAAAGTATTTTCGCTCATAATACGCCCTGTAGAAAGCAATATGGATTTTCTAATAAAGTTATTTAACCCTTTTGTAAACCCGTTTAATATTAAACTATTGTACAAATTGAATGCGCGAAGCGCGGCCTAGGCTTTGCAGCAGTACACGATCCTTAGATATACCAATTGAAAGCTACTAGAGCCAGTTAAATTTATATATTATATGTGTCATTTAATTACGCAGCCCATCTAGTCATGCTATTTGTGCTGTGTCGGGTGAAGATATATGAAGCAAAAAGCAAAAAGAGAATTTCTAAAGCGTGAGATATTCAGGATCGGAAAGTTATCGTTTCCAGCATGGATGCTGATAGCAATAGCGGCAATAAGCATAACCGGAGCAGCGAGCGTAGTTACCTATTATGCCACAGTGGCCCATGTTACGCAGACGTCAAATGTCATATCTCCGATAGTCGTGAACACTTTTGCGATAAACGGCATATCTGACGCAGTGAATGCGTCTGCATCTGGAAGCAGCAGCTTTACAATCCCTGCAGGCTCATCGTTCATATTTTATGTCAATGTATCTAACAGGGCAAACAGGCCTGTAAATACCACAATCGTGAATATTGTAAACGAATCGCAGAGTTCCGGTTATGAGCTTCCTGTGAGCGTCTATTACCTTGGCAGCGCTGCAAACGTGCTCGTAGGCCCAAGTGTTCCTGCAACGCCAAACTCCATACTGGCAGGCTCAGCGTCATGCCCGGGCACCGCCAGCAGCTCGGCCAACAACATAGTTTCTTCTAACGAGAGCATAGGCAACTACTACAACATACTGAATGCCCTGTATGCCAAGAGGATACCAAGCAATTTTTACACATACAATGTGCCGGCTAGCGGCCCGTCAGGCCAAAGCATTTTCGGTACTAATTCAAATTCAATAACATCGGTTTGCAACTGGATAGGTAACCAGACGGCGTACATGCCTTCGAACAGCGTGGCATACTACTACCTGCTTGGCAATCCTCTGGTTCCAGGCCAGCCGCCAGTCACGCAGAATTCCGTAACCGGCCAGTTAGTGTTCCCATCAAACGCATTCAGCTATTACATGCCAGGGAACCAGCCTACGTACGTGCTTGGGGTCATAATGCCTGCAACGTACAATGGCATAGCAACCATAACAACGAAGGCAGTGGTAAGCAGCATGGCTCTCAGCAACACGTGATTTTTTCATTTTTGGCTTTTTGCCATTTTATTTACCCATTGGCCCGGTGATTGGATAAAGTGCATGGTTTGCGCAGCTTTTGTCTTATTCGCACTAGCCATTGGCGCAGCTACAAGCTACGCAGCTTATGTGCCCAGCACCATAATAGCGGGCAGCTACTATCCAGACATAACGACAAACTTCTCGGGATATGGGCTCACTACGGCAAACATAACCGTGCTTTCGCGCATAAATACCACCAACCAGTACTTTTTCTACTTCAATGAGACCGTAAACGGCAAGCCGCTTTCATGCTCTGTGCCATACCTCAATGGCAGCTCCATGGACTACTTATGCTTTGGATACAATATGAGCATTAGGCACAATACTATACTCAACCTTTATGGGCTTCTCGGCACTCCGAGAAACGAGCTGGACCAAAACCTTTCAATACTGGCAGTAACGCCGGAGCACGCGTACAGCATAACTACGCTCATATACTTGAACGGCAATGTAGTCTCGAACGAGACCGTCACTACGAAGCTGGTCAAGATAAACAGCACGGCGCAAATAGGGTATACACACATAGGCAACGCATCGGTCAACTGCTCCGACATAAAACCAGTATACGTGACAGGCAACCTGTCGGTAAGCCTTGTGCCGTATTCATGCTATTACAACAGCTCAAAGCTTTACAGCGCCAATTCGATAAATCAGAGCGTGAACAGGACTGTTTTGGACAACTTCTATTCTGGCAACATAATAAACCGAAGCGTTGTCAGCGGCATAAACATAAGCATATACGATCCGAATTCCACTTTGATTGATTCGGCGATGCCTTCAGGCTATGGCGAGTTCTATGCTATAGGTGTCAATGCCGTAACAGGCAGCAAAAACATGCTGTCATATGCCCTTGTGAACGCTACATATGCATGCAATGCCCCAAATGGCCCTCTTGGCGCTATGACCGTGCGCAACGGCACTGCAAGCTACATATCGCTGCGCCTTGGCACTCACGGTTTGCTATGCTATGCGAGCTTTCTTGCTCCTGTAGGCGTTAACGCTTCGATAATATTCAAAATACCGTCCGGCACTACCACCTCTTCGACTACCTCGTCCACTACCACTACGTCGTCAATAGCATATCACCAGCAAGCTTCTACCTCGGTGGCAACCACAACTTCAACAACCACTTCAACGACTACATCAACAACAACAGTGAAGCCCGCTACTACAACCATACAGCCGCTGCCGAACAAGGCGGCGCAGGAAAGGAAGACAAGGGATGCTGCCGATGTTACTGTCGCGATAACTTCTGCCTCTACTGCCTCAATAGGCAGCATAAGGCGTTTTAGCAGAAGATAGGGTGAACGAAATGAAAAAGTCCCAAGAATACCTGATATCCGTGCTTGGCATGCTGGGCGTAATAATAGCAATATTCTCTATTATATACGGCAGCAACGACCTTGCTTTGATTTCTTCGCTGGTGGCCATTGCCGCAATTTCCGTGTCAATGTACTTCGTTTACATAGAAGAGGAAGAGATACAGGTCGAAAAGAAGGAAATAAGCAAGGAGCAAAGCGAAATCAACAAGGAGAAGGACACAATAAGCAAGGACGAAAATGAAGCTTCATCGCGCAGGCGCCAAAGCCGCAGCAGCTGAGCCCTATTAAGGGCTGCCTGTGCTGTGCTTTCTGCAGTATTGCATATTGAAGAGTGCGGTCATCCTAAGGATTTCATTGCAGGTCCTGACAGTATGGCGTCGACCAGTTCCTTCGCTTTCTCGTTGTTTGACTCTACGTTCTTTACAAAATATTCTACCATATATGTATTGCTAAGCACTGCGGCATTATAGACTGCGCCGGTAACGATGCTGGAATTCATGTTTATGCTGACTATATTCTTATCCATTTTTTCAAGTATTGGCATTATGTCAATCCCGTATAGCTTTGACACCGTATCTGCCAAGTTTGAGTGGTTTGCGGCGTACTTCCTGGCTTCTTCCGAATTCATTTCACTGAAGCATTTTTTCAGCTCTTTGTATTCCTCTGTATGCTTCATAAAAAGCTTCTTTTCGCTTCTTAAAAAGCCAAACACGCCAAGTATATTGTATTCAATCTGTATTGCTTTCTCATAATTCTTTGGCTGTATCCCAACTTCAGTGCGCGGCTGTGCCTGTTTTTCTATTGACGCCATATATACACCATAGCATAATAGCAAAAAGCCTATAATATATTTAAGCCTTTTTACAGGGTACGCCTATGCTGAAATGGCTATTCCGAACACCACCCTCACTATGAAGCCTATAAGCGCAGTAACGAATGCAGTGCCAAGGGATAGCACGAGCATCTCTCCAACGCGCCGCTTTATGCTTGTATCGCTTATCAGCGCTATCATGGACGAGGCTATGGATAAAACTATGGCTACAGACACTACAGAGATTGCAATGCCAGCATAGCCTGAAAAGCCCAGTATGAACGGGTATGTTGCTACCAGCGCACCCGCAAAATAGAATATGCCCGTATAATATGCTTCGTTGGTTGGCTTTGTAGGCACTGAGCTGGTTTCTTCAAGCGATTCCTGCATGACTCGCTCGGATTTTGACGATATATATGCTCCGGCCGCCATGGAAAGGGTGCCTGAGACCCCAACAATAATGCCTGTAAGCGCAACTATAAGGCTTGACGTAGCTATCATTGCAAGCCCAGCAATCACTGCAAGTATCTCTACGAGGCCGTCATTCATGCCAAAGATTATCGATCTCGTATAGTTGAGCCTTCCCTCGTGCTTTTGTGTTTCCTCAAGCAGCATGCTTTCATGCTCCTCCTCGTCGCGTATTATTTCGCGTACCTTTTCCATCGTGGATTCTTCAAACTTGACGCTTTTGATCGCGTTTTTGTACTCCTGGAGCCCTAGCCTTTCGTTCCTCTCCAGCAGCTTTGTTACGAAAGCTATCCCGAAAAGCCGCCTGCCAAGCACGTACAGCCATATCTTCAGCCTTGTCAGCGCGCCAAGACTGACGCTGCCTGCCCTGACGCCAAGGATTGAGGCCCATATCTTTGTGTGCTTCAGTTCCGTATCCTTCAGCTTTCTTACAAGCTTCTTTGTTTCAGGGTTTTTTTCGCTCCTGTATATGCTGCTATAAAGCGTGAAATCTGATATCTCATCCTTAAGGAAGTCGAATTCGCGTTCCCTTGCGCTCTTTTTCTGCATAATCCACCAACTGCTATATAGTCTTTAATACTTGCCATCTGCAAATATTAAAATATGATGCTCTTATACGAGCTTGCAGTATTCTTTATCGCTGCCCTGGGCATAAGCATAATAGGAAACATCGTAGGCATAGGCGGTGGCGTTTTCCTAATGGTAATATTCCTATTCGCCTTCAAGCTGAGCCCCGTATTCGCAGGCGGATTAAGCCTTGTAACAATAATAGCCAGCACGGCTGCAGGATCGGTCTTCAACAGCAAGGAAGGAGCAATAAGCAGGAGCCTGTTCTATGCAGTGGCCATAGCGGCGTCATTGGGAGCAATAGCCGGCTCCGTAACGAGCTATTTCGTGCCTATAAAGTCTTTCGATGTGGTATTCGGTGCGATAATATTCTTGGTGGGCCTTTTTTCGTTGGTTTCTACAAGGCTTGAGGTAAAGCGCAACAGATCAAAAAGCTACATACGCAGGAGCTTTGCGGACTATGCGAGGAGCAAGGCTTCAATGCGCAGCATAACCTCATTGCACGTAGGCAAGGACGTATACGCCATCTCTTTCATAGCAGGCATAATATCCGGCCTTTTCGGCATAGGAATAGGCGGAATCATGGGCACCTTCCTGACTGCAATAAAGCATGTGCAGCCAAAAGTTGCCTTCTCGACCATCGTCGCTGCAATGATAGCAACATCGGTTGTAGGCGCTGTGGTCCATTTCATAAAGCCAGGGGTAGAGTTATCCGAACTGTGGCTTGCCGTCCCGCTGATACTGGGAGCAGTGATAGGAGGCGCCACTGGCGCAAAGGTTTCTGAAAAGATAAATTTCACGCATTTGAGGAGCTTTCAGGCAAGCGTGGTAATGTTTTTCGGGGCATTGTCATTGCTGATCGGCCTGCTGTCATACATCGCTGCATAAGCCATGCAATGCGCTCCATGGTGCCTGCACAAAATAAATAAATAATTAGATTAGAAATTTGAAGTGATTTTATGGATGTCGAATCAAAAATAGCAGTATTGAAGAGCTTTGCAGCTGAAATAGTGACGGAGCAGGAGCTTGAAGAGCTGCTTGGCTCAAACGCGCATCCGCTCGTGTACGACGGCTTCGAGCCTTCCGGCCTTGCGCATCTTCCATTCGGCATCTACAGGTCCAAGAACATAAAAAAGATGCTTGACATAGGCATGAAGTTCAACATTTACATTGCGGACTATTTTGCATTTGTTAACAAGAAGATGGGCGGAAACATAGACCACATACGCGATGTGGGCAGATACTTTATAGAAGTATGGAAGGCCGCAGGGATAGATAGCAGCAAGGTGAACATAGTTTGGTCAAAGGATCTTATGAACGATTTCGGGTACTGGGAGTGCTTCATGACCGCAGGAAAGCAGATATCCCTTGACAGGGTGAGGCGCGCGACAACCATAATGGGCAGGAAGGAAGGCGAAGCCCTGGAAGCCGCACAGCTATTCTACCCCGTAATGCAGGTGACTGACGTAATAAGGATGGGCATTGACATATGCCAGCTAGGTATGGACCAGCGAAAGGCAAACATGCTTGCAAGGGAGGTTACAAAAAAACTTGGCCTTAAAGTGCCGGTCGCAGTGCACCACAAGTATATACTTGGCCTAAAGGGTGCGCCCAAAAACCTTATGTCCATGAGCGACGACGAAGCCATTTCATACAAGATGTCAAAGTCAGATCCGAAAAGCAGCATACTGGTACATGATTCTGAGGAAACAATAAAAGAAAAGGTCATGTCGGCATATTGCCCTGAGCGCGTCATAGAGGGCAATCCCATGTTTGATTATCTGGAAAACCTGATAGTGGATGACAAAGGCGCCCCGATAAGGATTGAACGCTCCGAGAAGTATGGCGGGCCAATCGAGGCAAAGGATTACGAAGAACTAGAAAGGCTTTACAGGGAGGGCAAAGTGCACCCATATGACCTTAAAATGTACGTGGCTGAGGCATTGAATGTACTTGTCAAGCCGATAAGGGAGCATTTCGAAAAGAACAAGGCTGCAAAAGAACTGTACGAAAAGGTTAAATCTTACCAGATAACGCGCTGAGCATGCAGGCTTAGCCGCCTATCTGGTCTATGCTTTTTAAAGTCAGTGCTTTTAGGTACTCTTTCTTGACCTCAATCAAAACGCTCTTTATTATTGTATTGTCCGAGCTCTCTGAAATCTTTGCATTAAGCATTCTTATTATAACACTGGGCTTTTCTATCTTGATATTGAGGTCAAGAAGGCCTTTCTCAAGCTTTTTAATGTAAGCATCAATATCATCCTTGCTGATCGACGGGCTTTCTACGATCTCGGTCACCGTTTCGTCAAGCAACTTTTTGGCTCTCTCTATTGCATTCAAGTCTGTAAGCTTGATGTCTTTGAAGCCTGGTTTTCTTTGCTTTGTCCTGCTTGCCATGTTATGCACTTTTTGCTGCATTATTTGCGCAGCATAGCTTTTGAATTCTTCATGCCGTTAAGCTCCGCCTTTATCTCTTCTATTACAACATTGAACTCTTTGCTTGATACAATATCCTTATAAGCCGGATCATTGAGGTTATTGCCCCTTATAAGTGTGCGCGTAAGATGTGTTTCGAAATCCCTTTTCAGGCTAAGTTCTTCATTCTGCCACAATTTTATCGCATTATCTAGAGAGGTTGCATATTCGTCCGCATTGCCCCTTCTTTTGACGTATGCCGTAAATACTTCACTGATTATGGCTATCTGGGTATGCATCTTGTCCAACGTCCTTTCCTTCAACTCTTCTATCCTGCTGGATTTTACTGCAATCGGCTCCTTTTTAATTCTGTATTCGGCGATTTCAGCTATTGACTTGTATATGATTGTTGCAATACCCTCTTCTTTCTCAACCGGGGACAGTCCAGTGAGTTTTACCTCTACGTTTTCGTAATTTTTATATCCCTTCATTAGCTCACTACGCCTATTTAATATACCTTTTATTATTTATTTAAATGTTTTTATGAGCCGGTTTATAAATTATTCGGATTAATTTATAAATTAATATACATACGCGATGCACGATGGAAAATCTCATTTCGGAAGTGCTCTCCTATTCGATGGATAGCACATGGTGGGCGCTGAATGCCAACAAAAGAAAAGAAGTGCTCGAAAACGCTGCATTGCTGCTTTCATCATGGAAGCGGAAGAGCAATGCGGCAAAGGCAGGCATCTACGCTTCGCTTAGGCACGATTCAGACCTGATAGTTTGGCTTATGGCCCCTGAAGCGGAGTCAATCCTCAATGCAAAGGCGCAGATTGAAAAGCTGTTTTCGAAATATGGCACACACGCTGACGGATTCCTTTCAGTATATGCGCAGGGAAAGGAGCGCCTGCCTACAAAACAGCACCGTTACTTTGTTGCCTACCCGATGAGCAAGCTTCCGGAATGGTACCTGCTTGGCGAATCGGAGCGGAAAGCCATAGTGGCTGAGCATGTGAAAATTGCGGTTAACAGCAGCCATAACAACGGTGTTATCTCTTATACAACTGAATCTTTCGGAATAGGCGACAATGAATTTGTGGTTATCTATGAGCTCAAGGACCTTCCCAGTTGGGTCAGCGTCACTAAGGAGCTCAGAAGCGCAAGGGCCAGGAAGTGGATAAGCAACGAATCGCCAATATTGGTTGGCGCCAATGATCTAAGCGCATTGTGGTGCAAGTGATGTACGGAGTATTGCTGATGGCTTATGGAACGCCCCAAGGGTTGAATGGCATAAGCGACTATTATACAAACATAATGAAAGGCAAAAGCCCCACTAAAGAGCAGCTTAAGCGCCTTACTGACAGGTATAAGGCCATCGGAGGCAAATCGCCGCTGCTGGAAGTTACAAGAAGCCAGGCCGAAAAGCTTCAGAAAAAGATTGCACGTTCAGATTCTGAGACCAAGGTTTTCTACGGCATGAAGTATTCAAAGCCTTACGTGTACGATGCGCTTTTGGAAGCAAAGTCCTTTGACGTGGACAAGCTGATATGCATTCCCATAGCGCCGTTCTACTCTGCAATAGGCACTGGAAGCTATTATGAGCATGTGGACAATGCGCTTGCGGCTTTGAGCTACAAGCCGGCGCTAATCAAGGTAGCCTCATGGAACTTGCAAACAGGCTTAATAAAGGCATGGACCGACTGCGTTTCGGCATTGAAGCTTGGAAAGAGCGACGTAATGGTCTTCACCGCACACAGCATGCCTGCCACAAAACGCGATGACCTGTCAGTGTACAGGAAGCAGATCCTTCAGACATGCAATGCTGTCCAAAGCAGTTTCGGAAACCGATGGGCATTGAGCTTCCAAAGCGCTGCGGACATGCCTGGCAATTGGATAGGGCCTGATGCAGGCACCCAGATAAGCGGCCTTGCGCGCAACGGCGTGAAAAGCATTGCAATAATACCGATAGGCTTTGTCGCGGACAACCTTGAAACGATGTATGATGTTGGCATTGCCTACAAGGCCCTTGCGGAAGGCCTTGGAATGAAGTGCAAGATTTCAGGAATGCCAAACGATTCGGAAGGGATAATAGATGCACTTTATGGCGTGTATGCAGATGCGATCAGGCGCTTCTAGCTTTTATCTGCGTTGACTTGACAATCTCAACAACCTGCTTAAGGTTCTGGTATGGCGTTTCCTTAAGCACACCATGCCCAAGGTTGAAGATGAATCCGTATCTGTCTCCTGCTGCTTCAAGGATATCTTTTGTTGCGCGAACCATTTCATCGCCGCCCTTCACTGCAAGCTCTGGGCTCAGGTTGCCCTGTATTGCTACTTTATCGCCTATTGCTTCGATAGCTTCGCCAATGCTGATGTCAGACCCTATGCTTATTGCGTTGCATCCGAGGCCTGAGAATTCCTTCAAAAATCCTCCTGTTCGCGAAGAAAAGTATATTTTCGGAACGTTTGATGGCAGCCCTTCAAATACAAGCTTGGCATAAGGCATTACGTGCTTTACGTATAATTCTTTCGGGAGCAGGCCTGCCCAGCTGTCAAATAGCTGCACCGCATCTGCGCCTGCACGTATCTGGGAATGCAAATAGCCCAACGTCATTTCCGTAGCAAATGACATAGCCTTGTGCCATTCCCTCTGGCTGTTCCGCATGAGCCCTATGCAGCGTTCGAAGGTCCTGGAAGGCCTGCCCTCAAAAACGTAGCTGAGCAGGGTAAAAGGCCCTGCAGCGAAGCCTATCAATGGTATTGAAGCCGGCAACGCCGATTTTACCGCCTCGATGTTTTTGAGCACATACGGTGCGTTGTACTCGCATTTAAACTGCGACAATTCCTTGAGTTCATCTGCGCTCTCGATAAGCCTGCCCATTACCGGGCCTATGCTTTCCTCAATCCTAACGTCATAGCCGGATGCCTTAAGCGGTATCATTATGTCTGCGTATAATATCGCGGCGTCTACTCCAAGCATTTCTATCGGCAGCATGGTTATCCTAGATGCAGCGACAGGATTTGCTTGTATATCGAGCACGTTTATGCCATTTTTTATCTGGTTGTATCCTGGAAGATAGCGCCCTGCCTGGCGCATAAACCATACCGGATGCCTTTCAACGCTCTTGCCGAAGCATGCACGCATAAATATGCTGTCCCTCGCTTCCATTTACCCACCATTTACCATTTTTAGCGCTCCTTCTACGGTATTGCTGCCTGTAAGCTTTCTGATCCTGAAAAGGCTTTTTGCCATGTCATACGTTGCACGGCCTATGCATATTGCCGTTTTGGATTTCAGGGCCTCGATTTGCCGCGCGTCAATGCTTGCCCTAAGCGCTTCCACCTCTGAAGGGCTGAATAGCATAACATGCGTTATGCTTGACAGCTCCTTGGGACTAAGCTCAACCTTGTTGATCAAAGTGTCATATATATGGGCTTCCTCCACTGTTGCACCGCGAGCAAGAATTGCACCATAGTCGTTTTTGCTCAAATTGCTGCCGAATACCACAACAATTTTGCCTTTTAATCTCTCGGCAAGAAGCCTGGCTATTATTTTCGAAATTCCGCCGGTTCGCGGCGCAAAGGCAACGCGCACGCCTAAGCCCTTCAATAGCCCTGCGGTGGTTGTGCCGCTTGCAAATACCTTAGATCTGCATTTTTTAAGCGCAGGCATGGATGTTTCCATGCAGTGCACAGCGTTCCTGGAAGAAAATATTACGTATGCAGCTGCACTAGCCATCGCGCATAGCTTTTCCTTGTCGATGCTGTTGCATTTTATTTTTATTGCCTCTTTTGCCACGACTCCAAGCCCTGACGATCTTATCATATGGATGGCGCCGCGGCTCTCTGCTTCAGGCCTGAGCAACAATATGACCGCTTTTTTACCCTTCATTCAAGTGCACCACACTTGCCTGCTTAGCTAACACTATTTTACCATGCCAAGTTTAAATGTTTTAGGCATTTGGCAAGGGAACGCCAATGAGGAAAAAGTAATTTAGCATTAACCACATCAATAGTATGGAGTCATTTTGTTTGACTTGGCAGGTGCGCACATATGATGCATAAAAAAACAAAGGACATTGACAGCTTAATGAATGATATAAGCGAGGCCGAAAGCAAGGACAGCGCTGGTACGGGCGAAAGCAGTATTGAAACGCTTGAAAACGCGCCTTATGCATCCGAGAGCGTTGAAGAGCATGGAAGAATCAACTTTGACAAGTTCAATGCGGTTGATTTAAGGGTTGCAAAGATAATAGGCGTGGAAAAGCACCCAGGCACCAGGAAAGCAATGTACAAGCTAACTGTAGATCTTGGGCCGCTTGGAATAAGAACCATAGTGGCTGGAATAGCAGACTTTTACGGAAGGGACGAACTTTTGGGCAAAAAAATAATAGTGGTTGCAAATCTGGCGCCAAGGGAGATTGCAGGGATCGTCTCGGATGGCATGCTTCTTGCAGCAGAGGACGAGCTCAATATAGCGCTTATAGTGCCCGACAAGGATGCAGCCCCAGGAAGCAGGATTCATTAAATAGGACAAAAAGCCTTGTTTTATCTGCAGGTTTAATACTTACCTTCGTTGCTGTCATCATCGTTTTCCGCTTTGCGCTTCAGCTTTTTGTAAGCATCGTAATCGCTTGTTATTCCAACAGAGTATTTTTTCCCGTATTTGCCTGGCGGCTTTAGCTCTTTTCCATCAATGTACGATTTTACCCCAAGAGAATTATCAATTGCTGCAGAGTCTCTCAGGATATCGTTTCCTCGTTCATTCATGACTACAAAATTAATTTCAGCTATAACGCCGGTGAGCAGTTCCTCAACCTTATTTAAAGATTCCGCTGCATTATTGCCGCCTTTGTACTTTTCGTCGTAAAAACGTTTTGTTTCTTCTAAAAACTTTTTTGCCTGATCGGTATTGAAAAAATACTCGGTAATATCTTTTGGGTTCCTCATGCCTTTCTCATATTCGCTTAATGCGAACTTTTTTGCTTCCTCTAACGTCTGTGCAACAAGCGTTGCAAATTCCCTGTTTTCAAGTATTGATTTGTCTTTGACCCTTACATCAAACGTTTCCCCGTATTCGCTTTTGCCATTTGCTTTTTTGTCATCTTCTTTTTTTCTTTTTGGTGCCATAGAGCTGCCTCTTAAAATTGAATTATAGGATTGCGAGGTTCCAGATATTTATCCTTTTTGGCTGCGCTGCCAAGGCTACAATGCTAGATCCTTAGGCAGGCCCAGGAATGGAAAAGCATTGCGATGCAACGCCCTGCGGATTAGCTGCTTTTTATTTTTACTACCTCTATCTGGAACACAAGGGTTTTGCCTGCTAGCAGCGGGTTGAAATCCACAATGGCATTGCTCGTAGTCACGTTCGTTACTATGCCCTGCGCGCCAGTCTGCGTTGTGACCACCATGCCGGTTTGCACGGTCTTGTTGCCGAATTCCGACAACGGCACGCTTATTATAAGGCTGTTGTTAACCGGGCCATAAGCCTCAGAAGGCGGCAGCGTGACTGTTTTGTTCTCTCCTACGCGCATGCCTATGATTGCATTCTGGAATCCAGGTATTACCTCGTTGCTGCCTACCGTAAAGTTGAATGGAGCCTTTCCTACATTCGAGTTAAATACGGTGCCATTGGTAAAGCTGCCAGTATAGTAGACGCTGACAATGTCGCCGCTCTTGACAACTGCAGGGCTACTGCTTGAAGCCGCAGCGTACGCCACTATAGCCAATACCGCCACGACTGCCACGATTATCGCAACATAGGCAGCTTTATGCTGCATCATGCCTGTTTTTTTGCCTTCCATTAAATCACTTCATATATGGCAATCATAATTAAAATGATTTGCTAAACCGTTTGCACCTACTTTTCCATTGCTGCCTGCAGAAGGGCTTTTGTTGCCTCAACCGCGTAAATGTGCTTGCACTTGCCGCCTACGGTGTTTTTCCTGTATTTGAAGTCCCTGCAGGCGCATATGGGCGTTCCGTTATTGAAAATGACTGCGTACCAAAGGTTCCTTTCGGAATGGGAATGCACATGCCACTCCGTCTGGCTTACCTTCTCTATGAACGGCTTCCCTCCAAGTGTTACCAAGAGCTCTATCCCCTGCCCTTTCTGGCCGTAGTGTATTACGAGCTCGCCTCTCTTGACTACAGAACCGCCCCTGAGCTCGCGCTTCAGCTTCTCTATTGCAAGCTGAAAACTTTCGTCGCCAAATTCTTTCATGTACTTGTCAGTCCAATAATTGAGGTCATGCTTCCTGTTTGTCCAGTCAAGCTTCAGTATATAGCCTGCTATGGAAAGCGCAGCCTCCTCGCTGCCGCTTGAGTAAAGCTCTGCAATGGACTTGGCTATTCCATAGGCCATGTCCTTGTTTGTTACGGTATAAAGCTTCCTAAGCAGGTTGCTGCTATTGGCATCACGGCTTTCTTGGGCGCCCTGTTTTTCCGCTTCTTTGATGTTTGCCTTTTTATTTTGCATAGGACCAGTGATACACTCTATTTTATTATATATAAATATTTGCCATGAATCAAAAGCTTTATAATAATAAGGAGATTTTAATCACTAAATGATAGGATGGGTAAAGTTTCTGCCAAAGGCGTACGGGCACAATCCGCAATGGAATATCTGCTAACATACGGATGGGCGATAATACTGATAGTGGTATTCCTGGGCGCAATGTTCTATATTGGCCTATTCAATCCTGGCAGGCTTGTAAGCACAACGTGCTTTGCGAATTCGGGATTCCTCTGCAGTTCACCAAACGCGTATGGCACAACCTTTAGCGCAACAATAGGCCAAGC
This sequence comes from Candidatus Marsarchaeota archaeon, assembly GCA_023485295.1. Taxonomy (NCBI): domain Archaea; kingdom Thermoproteati; phylum Thermoproteota; species Candidatus Martarchaeota archaeon. The sequence continues at coordinate 44,031 of JAMCZQ010000001.1, forward strand.
CACAGGAAACGACTGGAACAACGTCATAGTCTGTTTTGTGCCGAGCAATGTGTCTTACCCCGATTCCTGCAACGCATATCCTTCATACATTGTAGGCACTCTGAAGAGCGGCCAGAGCCACAGGAGCTTACTGACGATAGATTCCCCATCCGGAACAGCATATGGCACGCTTTGGGCAGAATACAGCTTTGGGAGCTACTCCAACCTTATGACCGAAATAGCTACAGTAAGGGTAAAGGGCCTTAGTGCAGTGAGCCCGCCTGCGCCAGCGCCTGTAAACATCACGCTTCAGACAGGCATAATCGCTTATGCTAAAATAGTCGTGGCAAACCTGCAAAATGCCTCTACGCCTGCGCCGTTCCAGCAACTCATACAGCTGCCTGAATCAGCTTACAACAACTATATAGAATACAATCCAGGACAGGCAAATTTTGAATTCTTTTACCCTAACGGGACAATAATACCTGCCTGGATTGAGGGCAACAGTTCAAGCACTTTGATAGTATGGCTTAACCTGAAGCGAGGCATACCTGCGGACAACAGCACATTGTTTTACATAGGCTTTGCCAACAAGACAGCAAACCTGCTGTCAAGCTCTGGAAGCAACGGAATAGGAGAAGCGCCTGAGCTCACTGCGCAGTATGCAGAATACGACGACGGAGCAAGCGTTTTTGATGCATACTTCAACGGGCTTGAAAGCGCATCCAACTTCACTCTCATGCCATATGCAAGCATGAATAGCGTAAACGCATCATATTGCAGCAGCATAGGCACAGCGGAATTTTGCAATAGGATAAAGGCGCTGCAGTTCGAGATCAGCAACACGTCAAAATACTCGTATGACTGGGTATACAAGACCGCAATACCGAACATGAATGGCTACATACTTGAAGCAAATTTTGAATCTGCAGGAAACCCTAATCCTATAGACGTGGCAGGGCTGTCAAGCAGCGATGCAAGCAATTCCACGCAGAGCACCACCATATCACTGGCTACCCAGGAGGACGGGTCACTTTTCAGCATAAACGCCCAAGCTGCAAATAGCATATATTTCGTTGATAAGAACGTAGGGACGTATACTCCTGAATGGCGCTACATGAACCTTACCTATTTTGGGCCTGAGAGCGCAACTGTGGACCAGGGCTATTCTTCCATCAACCTGTATGAAGTAAACTCCTCTGGCGAGTACAGCAGTTCCTATGTGGCACCGCTGATGAAGCCATACGCAAGCGTTTTTGTAGGGACTGACAGTTTTTCCACAGTGCCTGGGGCATCTGTAGAATACAATTGGGTAAGGGTCAGGGCCATGCCTCCGAACCTCGCGATGCCTGCGGTTTTCTTAGGACAAGCTTATGCTTCTTAGCAGGGGCAGGCCGCTTGATTGTCGTAGTCTATAGCAATCTTTAAATAAAACGATCATAGATTGATTGCCTTGTGGTTTTATGGAAAAAAACATCAGAACGGACGATAGCATAAGCAGTGAAATACTCCCGCATATAAATTCACTGCGAAGGGGAAGCAGCAGCATAAGCACCGACGATGCGCGTGTAGCAGAAAAGACAAAGGCAGCCAACAGGGCATGGCAGGAAAAGGAAAAGCACGTTAACGATCTAAAGAATAGTGGCGAGAAAAATGAGGCAGACCGGGTTGACGTGCTTAGCGACCTTATCGCCAGCCTGCTGTGAACTTGCATTACGGCTAGCCAGAGCCTGACGGCTCTGGCATAAAAAGCAGCCTTTGACCTAAGGAACCCGTACTGACACTTAATTGCTTGCAATGTCAGCTATAAGAAAAAAATAAATATATGAACAACGCTCATTACCCCTATTACGTGGCATTTAGAATGAAAGCACAAAAAAATAAATTTACAATAAGCCTAAAGGGCGACGTTGCACACGGACTCAGGGAAATATCCGGCATCGCAGGTGAAAACCCAGTGGAGTTCCTGGGCAAATTGCTGAACGGCGATAAGCGTGTGCTCTCATTCCTGAAAGACATAAACGATCCAAAAACCGCGCTCCTTATACAGAAAATGAGGCCTGACGGGCAGGTGTACATGGATACATCTGGCTTGCTCAGCGACTTTGAAATAAAGAAGGCAGTGGCAGACAAGCAGCCTATGCCTGTAGAACTGCAGATGAAGTTCGCGGTAAGCACTTCGCTTGCGACAAGGATAGCGCTTGCCGAAAATTCGAACCTTGCAGAAAATGTTCAGCTGGCACTAGCATGTGACCAGAGCATTCAGGTCCGTAAAGCGCTTGCAGCAAATGAATGCATAAAGCTCGGGACGCAGAAGCTGTTGCATGCATATGGGATTGAATCTATAGACATTGCCTTGGCAAGCAATCGTAGCCTGCAAAAAGAGATGCAGTTTGAATTTTTAAAATCGGGTTATAAGGTAAGAATGGCACTGTCACAAAATACCGGGCTTGTCGAAGATGTCCAAAGCGCGCTTGCCGAGGATCCTGTAGGCAACGTGCGTTGCGCACTTGCACCAAACGCTGCCTTGACTGAAAAGGTTCAGCTAAAGCTCCTCAATGGCAATGGAATTAAAATCTGGTACTACGACTGGGGAATAAAAACGAGGAGCCACTCTGATGTAATATCCGCCCTGATGAAAAACCCTGGCCTGAAAGAAACACTTCGCATAAGGCTAAGGAATCCCCTAAGGAAATAGCAAGCCAAGCGATAGTTTAATATATTTGGAAATGCGCCTTATATATAGCTGTGGGGGGTGGATTAGGAAGCAGGGTCTAAAGCTGGCTCGGCTGCGTGCTGTCAGTATTGCGGCCGGGTCTTGCTTTATGCTTGCATCGCCAGAATCAGCCGGGCAAATACGCTTATTGGTAACTATTAAATTGTTTAACGCCTAATGGCAATTATGGCCAGCTGGCTGACAAGAGACGTATTGCTAATATCTTTGTCAGCATTCTTTGCAGATGCAGGCTACCAGGCGCTGATAGCCGGGTTTCCGATATTCCTTGTGCTCTATCTTAGGGCCCCAGTATACTACCTAGGAATAGCAATGGCGCTTGCATATGGCATAGGCTCTGTTTTTGCTTATTACGGAGGTAGGCTTGCCGACAGGTACGGCAAGAAGAAAATAGCGATACTCGGCAATATTTTGATACCAGTGCTCTCATTTACCGGATTTGCCTCGTTCGCTGCGGAGGCCGCAGCCATATTCTCCGCGGGCTGGTGGGCGCGCAATTTCAGGACGCCTGCAAGAAGGGCCATGATCGGAGACATATCAAGCAGGCTTGACAAGCCAAAGGTTTACGGATTCCTTAATGCTTTAGACGTCGGCGGCGGCATCGTCGCTGTTTCTTACCTTGCCCTAGGCATATATCTGGGCGTCGCACTTAAGCTGATATTCCTCGCTACGGCCATACCTATACTGATATCATCGCTATGCCTTTTCCTGGTCAGTTACAAGGGCCTTCCATCGCATGGAAAGCGCAGCAAAAAGAGCATGCCTGTAAAATCAGCAGCCAAGGCAGTGCAAGCTAAAGCCGGCCCGTATAAAGGCGTAATACTCGCAACAGCCATATACGGCCTGAGCTTTTACAGCATGAGCTTTCCCGTTCTCACAATAGCCCAGCAGTCTACAGATTTATATGGAGCGCTGTCGTATGCAGTATTCCTTCTGGTGTCTGCGGCATTCGGTTATGTGGCTGGCGTCTTTACAAGAAGGGTTGTAAGGAATCTTGCAGTATTCGGCTATTTTCTTGCAGGCATAGGGTCGCTAATAATAGGCTTGTCATTCCATTTCGGCCTCGGTGCCGTTGCATCGTATGCTGGAATATTCGTGATAGGGATAGCAGTAGGCACTATAGAGACATTGGAGCCCACAATAGTAGCGCTTGCAAAAACAGCTGCCAGTTCAGGAAGCGGAATGGGCGCATTGACTTCGTCACGCAGCATAGGCCTTTTCATTGCCAACCTGGCATTGGGTTTCTTCTACGTCTTAGGGCCGCTGTATGCATACGGTTTTGCGGCATTCATGGCCATGCTTGCAGGTATAGTCCTTCTGGCCTTTGGCTTTAAGTCGAAAATCTGATTGGCGTGCTGCATTGCGCGTCAGCCGCCGCCGCTCCTATACTTTTTCACAAGCCACTTGCAAGCGTAGTAATAAACCGCTACGGTAAAAGCTTCGATTACTACCACAAGAACAATTGATATGGGGCTTATCTTACCGAAAACCAATGCCGAAGGGTAGAATGCCGCAAGGCCTACTGGCAATCCGACAGTGAAAAGCAGGATGCCAGGCAGCCCATATATCGTCAGCGGATACTGGGCAGCCCTGGAAGCTATATTTGCTACCCACTGCATGTACCCTGCGCTGTTGAAAAGGGTATAAGATATGAGGGTAATCATAAGGAGGAACATAGTCAGCGAAACGACCCCTAGCGCAAATATTATGATTATCCCCAAAATTCCAATGGCGCTTACGCCAGCCATGTAGGCAGCATATCCGAAGACCAGCGCTCCGCTTATCACGCTGCCTATGGAAGTCTTGGTCCCGTAAAGCGATAGCATCGTAAAGACAGGATTGTAAGGTTTGAGTATGTGCTGGTCAAACTGTCCGTTGCGCATTGTCTTTGCCAGCCTTTGTGGCGATATGTTGTAAAGCACCATTCCTATCATCATGTTGGCAAGCGAGCTCACAACGAGCATTTGGTAATAGCTCCATCCTGCCACTCCGCTTGAGACGTCGTATATTATGGTTATTGTTACTACGCTGGCTACAGTGCTAAGCATGAAAACAAATATCCAAACGGCGAACTGCGTCCTGTAAATTGCTATGTCCTTCCAAAGTATCTTCTGAGATGCATAGTACATCTTCAGGTTCCTGGATACGCTTTCAAGCATTCAAACACCTACTGCGTTTATGTCCCTGCTTACACGCCTCCATATGACAACCGCGACTACAAAGAGTACCAATGCCCAGATGGCTCCTTCTGCCACGAGCCCAGGCAGCTGCGCCGCGGTGATGATCCCTGTGAATGTCCCACCCGGGACATAGTAAAGGAACGGAAATGGTGTGAGCATCAGTATCCCGTAAAATAGCTTCGGATAGAGCAGCAGTGGCATGATTCCACCACCCAGCAGCGAAAACATCCACGTAACTCCGCTTAATATGCCATATATGTCGGTCAGGTAAATCGAGAGCGAGCCTATTATGAAGCCTATGAAGTTTATTATCAGGTAGGCAAGCATCATTTCTATTGCGAGCATCAAGACCTGCATTGCAGTAAGGTGCAGCCCTGCGATTATGTAAATTATTATGAATATGGGAAGCGTTCCGGCCAGTGAGAATATAAGGTTTTCCGGTATCTCCCTTATGAAGGCTGCATATGGGTATTTTATCGGCCGTATCAGCGAGCTTGCTATCTCGCCGCTGCGCATGTCAGATTCCAGGACGTTGGCTACTCCGGGCCATGAGAGGAACCCTATGCTGCCTATCGCAAAAAGGTAAACCGTCATGCTGCTTATTGTTATTCCGTTTATGCTTGTGAGTGCTGAGAAATGATAAACTGCTATCCACACTATTACCATTACCAGCGAGCTGAGCATGTAGAATGTTGCATCTAGGGCTATCTCTGCCCTGTACGCCATTGCATTTTTCAGGAAAACCTTGAATACGGAGAAGTACTTTCCATTCATTCCTCAGACCTTTTGTTCGAGTCTATGTATTTGTAAGTGCTCTCAAGTATGCTGCTGAGCCCAGGCTCTGATAGCCTGTAATCCTCTATGTTCCCATCTTCGAATATGGAGGCGAACGCATCGCTCTTTGTTATGTTTGGGTCTACCTTTAATCCAATATAGCCGTCCTTTTTGGAGAAAACCTTTCCCAAAGACTCGTATTTTGCGTAATCGAATTTTGCTTCCGGCTTGAAGTATAGCTCCAGTATGGCGTATTTCCCGAACCTCTTCTTGAGCTCTTCCTGCTTTCCATCGAAAAGCTTCATTCCCTTGTCCAGAAGTATTATCCTGTCGGCTATTGCTATGTCGTCAACTACGTGCGTCGTAAGAACGAACGTTATGCCAAATTTTTCCCTTAGATCAATGACTGCCCTGCTTATGGCCATCCTGGAGGGGAGGTCTACTCCCACTGTGGGCTCGTCCATGAACACAATCTTTGGCATGTGCAGTATTGAGGCGGTGAACTCGCATTTCATTCTCTCGCCCAGGGACAGCTGTCTAGTCTGCCTCTTATAAACATTGTCTATGCTGAGTATTTTTTTGAGGTATGCAAGCCTGGAATCATAGTCCTTCTGGCTTATGCCATAAAGCTCTTTCACGTATATGAATGTATCCAGTGGGGGCAGGTCCCAGAACAGCTGCGGATGCGTCGAGCCGAAGACCACGCCTATATTCATTGCAAGCTTTGTTCTTTCCTTCCACGGGTCCATGCCCAAAACTTTTATGCTTCCGCTGTCTGGATACAATATGCCGCTCATAAGCTTTATCATTGTTGACTTGCCGCTTCCATTCCTGCCGAGCAGTGCCACTACCTCTGACTCCTTCACGTTCAGGCTTACGCCCTTCAGGGCCTTTTTCATGAACGACTTTCTTCTGAGCGATCCAAAAAAGCCTTTTCTATTTTCGTAAGTCCTGAAGCTTTTCACTGCGCCCTTGACTTCTACTATGCTCCTAGGCAAAGCTTCACCTGCTTGTTTTACCAAGATTTTGAAATGTCAAGAATAATAACGTTATGTGCAATAGCAAGGCATCTACATTTCTGTTGGAAAATGCCAACTAAACTTCTTACATACGCTGCATATGCATAACGGCAAGGGTTAAATCCCTTTTCCTGCCCTTATAAGCCATATCAGGTGATGAAAATGCCAGTAAAGACAGGAGAATACAAAGGATTCCCAACAATAAGCCTGCTGAAAGACGAGCAGGATGCACGCCCGTTCACGTTCGGCCTTGGAAAAGCCAAGCTGATAATCGAGAACATAGAGGAGATAAAAAAATTCGTGGAAGAGAACGCCAAGCCATAAAGCCCATGGCTTTGGCAGTCTTGGCTGCATCCGAATGCGGCAGCCATGACGCCATGCACTTCTGCAAGACAAAAGAGTGCGTATACCTGGCTAAAAAACGCATATTCAGGCCATTTTTGACACAAACATGGCCAAATAGAAGGTATAAATATTAAAAAGTCGCCAAATATTAATGCGAGCAGGTGTACAAATGAATTACAATCAAAAAGCTTACAATCAAAGGTATAAATATAACATACCAGTATCGGTATTTGCGGATATTTATTCCAGGCTTACCGAAGGCTTTGGAGAAATGCCTGTAGTGATAGGTGGAAGAGCGGTAAACATCCTCTGTTTTAATGAAACGAGGTTTACTCACGATGTCGATGTGGTACTGTCAAAGGACCCATCAGAACGTAAGGAAAATCTCGAAAAAGAGAATTTCATGATAAAAAGGAATGAGAGAGGCAAGATTGTCGGTGCTGAAGATTTGAAAGATCATTCCTACGATCCCATAACTCTTGATTTTTACTATTCTAGGCCAATAAACGGCATAACTATAAAAGAGATATTAAAAAATGTTGAGGAGGTAAACGTTGCCCATACTAAAGTGCTAGTTCCAAAGCCTCCGATAATGCTAATGCTGAAATATGATGCCGGAAGGCTAAAGGACATAAAGGACTTTGAGCTTCTTTTGAGAAATTTTTATGGAAGCAAAAAAGAATCCCTTTTCGAAAATGAAAAAAAGTTATTCGATGAGCTTCTCGAAAACCACAAAGGCGACAAAAAGGGGATGAACAGGCTGTTGTCCGAATATTACTATTATAACCAGGCAAAGTCCCAACTAAGGAAATAAACCATTTTGCTATCTTGCGTAATACTATTATTCGAGGCTTCTTAGTTCCGCCCGGCCTCAAGCTTCGGCATTCTTTGTGCATCAGCAAAGCTATGGGCTGAATAAAGAGTACTACTTGGTCTTTCCGGCAACACAAAACGTCAGTTGGCTGCAGTGGGTTACGTCAGCAAACAAACGCACCTAATATCTTTAATAAATTAGTTACCAAATTAAAGAGCGTGATATCTATCTGCATACAATGAGAAATCAAAGGAAGCAGCCTGGAAAAGATATTATCAGTAAGCAGTTGTTTTGGCTGTGTGGATGCCTGACGCTCAAAATAATTGGCTTTGGCGCCAGAAAGTGCAGTATGCATTGTATCACTGCATCTACAATCCGCGCTTTCTAATAAAAGGTGGCTTTAATGGATATTTCTGGAATCGAGGAAGCAGGAAAGTTATATGGTACAATTGCAGGAATGCTCTCCCCAACTGGGCGAGGACGTTTTTTTATAAGAGAGGATATTACCAGAATCATTTTTTATTCTAGTGCCATTGAAGGCAATAAACTTGATGAATCAGAAGCCCTTATGCTCATAAACGGCGATCTTGAGATAGGAAGTGGAAGACTTACCGATTACATTGAGCTGCTAAATCACAAAGATGTTTACAACCGCATCGCGCAAATAGGCGATAATGAAATTACCTTGGATGACATCATAGAGCTGAGAAAACTGCTTTTTTCCAATATTCTGGACAATCTGCATTACGGCCTTAGAAGATCCATGACATCTGTGGGGGACCAGATCACGGAAAGCGCGTCTAAACTACCAAAGGAAATGGATGAACTAATAGAGATTCTGAACAGAAAGCCATCAAATGCATCAGATGCATTTTCAAATGCTGTGGAATTTCACCTTCTTTTTGTAGACAAGCATCCGTTTGAAGACGGAAACGGGAGAACTGTCAGGTTGCTGATGAACTGGTATCTGATCAAAAACGGGCTTGCGCCAATAACAGTTACCAGAGAGGACAAGAAGGAATACTTCAATAGCATAAGCCCTTTCCATTTCTGCGGTTACACCGATGCGTTTGCATCATTTATGCTTTATTCGGCACTGAAGACAGCCGGAATCCCAGTTGCAAAGTTCTCTGAAGGAATCGAAAAGGAAAGCATGATAAAGGATTTCCTTTCAATGTTTGACGGAAAGATTGATGAGGCTTCACTCTCCAGAAAGGTTTCGTCTTATTATTCTTCTGGAAACAAGAAGCAAAAGCTTGGCGCCATATGGATTGCAGGCCACTTAAATGTTCAATCTCCAGAGCTTTCCATTGCAGCCCAGGAAGATGACCCAGAAATCGTATCCATGGCATTGCTGGCAATGCAGAATAGGGCTTTAAACGGGTTTGAAAAAAGCATTGAAGAACTGGATAAGTTTACCGAAAGAATAAGGGAACTGGCAATAGCTGGCAGAGAAGAGCGTGAGCAACTGCTTGCTATAAGCCTTTTGGGTAAAATAAGCGCACTAGATAACGATACTGTACATAAGATAATTGAAGGGCAGAAGGATTACCGGATAATAGCCCAGACATTCAATGCGCTTAGGTATAACCAGACCAACCTAGATTCCGTTGCTTTACTGGAGGAATATTTAAGCAGCAGCAACCCTGATCTTGCCGAAAATGCTTACGCCGCGTTAATAGCCAATGCCCCGGTTCCGCTTATCGAAAAGCACCTAGAAGGCATTTGCAACGAAGAGGAAGTGGTAAAGGACGAAATAATAAAATGGCTTAGCAGAATAAGAAAAAAAGCAGGACAGGACAAAACCAGCGCCATGAATTTAGACGGCATAGCAAAAATGCTCGTAAATGCAGCCATTAAGGACGACCGCATAAGGATGCTGCTCTTGGGTCATTTATCCTCCGCAGACAGTCTAAATCCTGTATACTTGGATACGCTGAAGCGTATCCTTAAAGATCCGGCGTACAGCGACGTTGAAAAATCATATGCGGCATACTGCATAGGCATCAATATGGGATATGATTACCTGCGTTCGGAAACTGGGATATTGGTTCAGAGAACAAACGGGAAGCTTTTGAATATGTCTGCTTTTATTGCGCTGACTAAAGGCAAAGCCAAAAAACGAGAAATACTAGATGTGCTGGATATCAAGCAGAATTCGATAAGCAGTATTGATGCAATAAGCATGAAGAACATGCTTGAAAAAAACAGATTCGGGACGGATTTTTTATCGCTGTGCGAGAAAAACTTTTCTGCATGGAACAATATGCAGACAGGGAATTGACGGTGTAAGCTTTTATGATTTTGGAGGAAAGGATAAATAGAGCCATATCGTCTGAAAAACGCGGCATGCTTCTCTTAAGGATAGATAAAGGCAAATTCCGACATCGCGAAAAGACGAGTATAATTGCTATAAAACTGCAGACATCTGAAACAGCTTTGACACTATTAATTTTGCCTTTTTCCGTTGCTACTGATGTCATAATTTATATTTGTAATGCTTATTCCGATTATGACCGACACGAGGATTATACAGATATGCCCGCCACAAAGGCTCAGGAAAGAGATTATTGCAATAATGAGCGATTTTGCCAACAGGTACAGGGTTTACCGCGATGCCAGCAGGAAAAATCCCCATATTACCCTGCTTGACATTTCCGGATACGCGTACCGGCAAGATTCTCTTCTAGATAAGATAGGGAAGATAACAAAAGATGTAAAGCCATTCAAAGTATACATCGACGGGGTATCCGCGTTTGACGAGCCAAACAGGAGCGATGGTCCAATGCGAAGGCGCCATAATTATGTGATATACCTGCACGTGGTTGAGAATCGTGATATATCATTGTTGCATAAAAAGCTGGTTGCAGGTTTTGGCGAGGACAAGATGAATCAAAGGGAATTCGTACCGCATATAACGATATCCCACAAGGATCTGGACAAGAGAGGTTTTGAAAAGGCGCTCAGGGAATACGGGGCGTTACACTTCAAGCACGGTTTTACAGTCAACGGGGTATACCTGTACACTTATGCGGAAGGCTCGAAACCCAGCAGCAGATATATAAAATTTGGTTCAGTCAGACAAACAAGCCTACATTCAAAAAAATATATCAGAAGATAGGATTGCATACCATAGGAGAAGCAGCCCGAGTGAATCTGCTAGCAACCCGTAAAGCACATGAAAATATATTTTTACATGTTGCGATACTGACATATGATAAACACAGGTTTTCAATTGCCTGTGCAGACAAGGCAAATCCACCCAATTCGCTCATGATAACGAAAAGATGCGCAGTGAAGGGGATATGTGGAATGGTATTAAATTTTAAGGCTGCTTTAATTGATTATATGGAAGTGATAAGGGCGAAGCAGGGCGACAGGTATATTGCAGATGCGCTGAAGATAGCGCAAGGCCTCAAGGAATGGTTCAACAAGAACGGGCTGAAGAGCATTGAGACCGACCTTTTCTTCAACAACGTGGCTGTGGCAGTAGACGGAGATGAAACTCTCGGCTTCGCATGCTATAGCTCCTATGACGGCATAATGCAACTGGTCTGGATGGCAGTTGAAAGAAACCATCAGGGAATGGGCATAGGCACTATGCTTCTCAAATGGGTGGAGGATGAGGCAAGGAGCCATGGCCTGACGCTCATACAGGTAGAGACGCTGCCTGAAGAGGACAGCTACGAGCCCTACAAGCTGACAAGGAAGTTCTATTACGACAACGGATTCGTCAGGATCGCATACAAGAAAGCGAGGCTGGAGGGCTGGGACGACCAGATAGTTCTGGAAAAGAGATTATAAGAGGCATTGGCATAGTGTGTCTAGCTGTACCAGTAACGCACATGCCCGTTACAAACGTGAATGTAAAAGCACATCACCACATAATTTGCTCCCTATAATAAAAAGATATGGAGAGAAAGAAGCTTCGACGCATATTTCGGTTCATATTTCTATCGGCAGCTTTATTCCCTCTAAGCTCCTCAGCCTTATGCCTCCCTTGTTTAATGCCCTATTGCGCTCTATCCTATTTGCAAAGTCCGAATCAGCTTCACTTACCCTCAAAAGCTTTCTATCCTTCAAAAAGAACGGATCGATATATCTGAACTTAGAGTATATTACTACTTTTGGCTCATCCTTGTCAGCTAGCTCATATTTGATCTCTCCCTTATGGTTTGCTAGATATTCCAAAAGCGTGTCAACTTGCTCTATTGCAGTATTTTCAAGCTTTTTCAGAAACTCTGCATCCGTAAGGTCGAAATCAGCTTTTGAAATAGTTCCATTTTTCATTGCTATCTTTATGGCAGCGCCGAATATGTACCACCTTATGTCCAAGTCTGCCCTGTGCGGGTTTTCTGGAACTTCCGGAACTCTCCTTTCGTGTCTAATTGCAAAGTCCTTGGCTATATCCTTCTCTTTGAAGGCGAGATATCCTTCGTACGCGATTAGGGATTCCAGGGTTCTTCTCACTGCTTCAGAGCCCTCTTCCTCCGCCCAAAGCCTGGCTGTACTGTCGAATCTATCTGCGCACAGATAGGGCTGTTCCCTCTCAAGCAGGCCGAAATTCTTGGGATCTGAAATCTTTTCAGGGTCCATTCCGTTTGATTTAAGTATCTCGTATAGCTCACTGCCCTTTCCGAAAAATCTAGAGTGTATGCTGTCTTGGTAATCTTCCTTGACGCCATTACCTATGACATAATCCGCCATGTGCGAAAAGGCAGTATGCGAAACATCATGCAGAAGCCCTGCCACTTGCTCTTCTAGGCTGGCACCCACCCTTCTCAGTGCAAGCATGACACCTGCGGAATGGTCGAACCTGGAATAATCAACCTCGAAATCTGCTATGTACTTCTTGGGGACACCTTGATTGCATATTGCTTTTATCCTTTGCATTGGCTTTGATTCAACCAATTCCTTAATCACTGGATTTTCTACATCTACGCTTCCATGCACCACGTCCTTGAATATCATAATATTACCTTTCCAATCTGCAATTGTATATGTATAAGAATTATTTTAAAAGTAAGCCTTGCCAACAATACCGTCATCGTGTGGCGACTTTAGACAAAAACATGCTGCCATAAGGGACAAGATAGGCTACAAGACCAAAGAGCTTGTGAAAGAGCCGGATCTGGATTAACGGAGATAGTTTTAAAATTTCTATTGAAAATGTCAGACCATAATTCTTTTATATGTATACATACATTATACATATGTGTTGCGATGGCCAGACAGATATCAGTCTCAAATGAAGTTTATATAGAATTGTCTAGGAGAAAGGGCAAGCGCAGCTTTTCTGAAGTCATAAAGAGCGCGATAGAAGCAAGCAGCGATAAGTTGAATGACGAAAGGCTATCCGCTCGGCAAGATAACCAAAAGCAGAGATGAATGGTATGGCCGCTGACCTATTCTTTGACACTTCTGTAATTGTCTATGCGTTTGACAGCGGCGAAGCTGAAAAGCATAGCATTGCATTGAAGCTGATTGAAAAGGCCATGGATGAAGGAAACGGAGTAATATCAAGCCAGGTACTTTTGGAGCTTTACAATGTCTTAACTAGATTCGTAGCAAATCCTTTGCCGCGCAAAGATGCCGAGCGCATAATAAAAGATTTTGCTAAAGCTTCTTCTTGGCGCAAGCTCGATTATAGCGTTTCCACTGCCATGAGCGCTGTTGAAACCTCTGCTCGGCTCAAGACAGGCATTTGGGATACTCTGATAACAGAGACGATGAAAGAAAACAATGTTTATACTATAGTCACTGAGAATGAAAAAGATTTCAAGAAGATCAATGGGATTAAAGTGATTAATCCATTTAAGAAGCAGGCAATTTGAATTAATAATATAGTTTTAGAATTTCTATGAAAGTATTAGAATAGATAATCTGCAGGATGTTTGCTAAAAATAATTCTCTCGAAGGCTTAAACTAGCTCGATTGCCAAACGATTCGTATCATTTTCCATAAAAATAAAATATCATGTGCAATGGATGGCAAAAATTGTAATTCCATTTTTTTGCAACAAAAACACGGTTTGGAAAAAGCTTGCATTTCAGATTTATGGAAAACTGGCCATCCTGGTTAAGCAATGGGTATTGCGCGCCAAACTTGTTTAAAAAATTGTACTTTTCCTCGAGAGGCATTTTTTAGCTCAAAAATATGAAATAAAAATAACGGTTTTCGTTTTTATGGAAGCACATATTTTTGGCATAGGAACACACAAAAATACAGGTTTTTGGCAAGGTTTCATTGAAAAAATGCCCTCTTATTTAACGCATAACGTTATAAAAAAGGCCTTCCCATGCAATTATATTGGCGAAGGCCGCAAGCGATTATAAGCAAAAATTAAGCGATTTATAGAATACCTAACATAATATTAGATATTCTAATAATTAGTTAGGTATATTATGCCGGGCTATGGCTTTTCATGCCTGTTTGTTGGCATTATCCTTCTTACCGTATAGCACGGTATCTGCCTCATGCATGTCACCTATAATCCTCGTGAAGTGTACTGCATATGCCGCAACGGCCCCGGTATCCAAAAGCTTCTTGGGAATCTGGCTTATCACTTCGTTCTGTGTGGGCTTGAAGAAGCCTTCGTAGCCGTAGGGATAGTATGTTGTAATTCTTCCGATTTCGACTAAGCCTTCAGCAACTGCTGTAGGTTTTGGGGCCCAGCCGAATGCATTAGTGGATGGATCTCCGGCCTTTATGTAATAGAGTTTTCTGTCTTCTTCAGATGTAGTTATTCTTTCGAATGTATAGGTTTCGCTGCCGTCTTCTTCCACGCGCAGCTTTACTGGCCTGACAGCAGTTTTATCAGACACAAACTGCTTGCCGTGCAGGAACTCTGCAAGAACCTTGGCGTCTATGTCGCTGCCGAGCATCACTGGCATTACCCTGTCGTACAGCTCCGTTGTCTTGCTTTTTCCAATAGACTTTTCGTTCGCCATCGTATCGCCTATAAATTTGCAATGCTTTATCGCCTTTTATAATATTTAATGCTTTGCTGCGCCAGTTTTTCATAGAATATGTTAGATATTCTAACAATTATTTAGGCATAGCCCGTATGCCATTAATCAATAGAATAAAGCCTCTACTAGAGTCGTATTAGGTAAATTTGCAGCGCATCGCCATTGGCCAAAGACAACACAGAATGCAATACGTGGAATTAGATGTCCGCCTTTTATTACCTTTTCTTTTTGTTGCCTTTAAAGGCGTAAGTGACTACTGCAGCTATTATTATGATAATTAACACCACAAGAATACCTATTGTTGAATTTGAAGATGGTACCTTCTGCGGTATTGTTGTTGGAATGGTCGTAGTTACTGGTGCTACTTTATTTGTAGCATTTTCGTAAAGTGCTATTATAGGGTCTGAGCTGACTTCGAAGTTTATGGTGCATGACAATGGATATACGGTATAGTTGGTTATCTCTACCGGTGTTCCGTTCCTAAAGATGTACGGGGCCACAGCGTAGTGTGAACTGCAGTTGTAATGCATCGTTATGTTTGCTGTTATTGTTGCGTTGCTTGTGAAGTTTAGCATTAGTGCTTTGTAGAGTATATGGCCAGGGAAATACGGAAGCGTTTTAGTATAGTTGGATATGGTAAAGTTCGCCTTGACTGTGCTGTTGGATTTTGAGACAAACTTTATGAATATTCCTTCGTTGTTGAAGCTGATGTTGTAAGGTGCTTTGTTCGAAATGCCAAAATTTCCTGAATACGAATTATCTGATGGGCTTATGTTCAATATCCTCTGAGGTATGGTTGTAGTCACTACGCTGGTTGGAGGTATTGTGGAATATGGTGCCGTTGTGGTAACAGTAGTAGTTGTTGAAGTTGAAGAACTGCTTCCGGAACTTGGGCTGTGTATGTTATACGGGTATGATATCGAATAGGCAGAGTAATTCTCGTTTCCAGTAGTGTTGAATACGATATAATACGTGTTTATCGCGTTTGAACCTGTGTATGTTATGGTGTTGGAAGTGCTTCCTACAAGCGTGCCGTTTACGTAGAGCCTTGCGGTTATCTGGCTGTTGTATGTATCGATAGATGCAATGGTGTTGCATGAGAATCCATCAACAGTATAGCTGCTGCATGACTGCGGGAACGACATTGTCGGAGTTGCTTTATATATCGAATAATTCCCAATTGAGAATCCTTCACCGTATAAGACGTTTGCAGTGTTGTAGAACTCGAAAGAATAGTTGCCTGCAACAGCTGGCGCATTGAACGTAATGGCGTTTGAAGAATAGGTTGTTGAGTCTACCTTAACATAATTCCCGCTGTCAACGGACATGTATAGGTTGCCTATCGCGTTCGAAGGCGATATTGAAGCGGTTATAATGGCATTCGATCCGTTATATGCGAAGCTGTGCGGCACAGAAATGGAAGTATGCGCAGCGGCGCCAGATATCACAAAGCTCTCCATAACATTTGCAGATGTGTAGTTTGCGTTTCCAGTAGTTTCGAATTCAAGGACGTAGTTGCCAAGGCTTATCGCGTTGATTGGCACCGTCTGCACATGGCCCAATGCATTGGCAGCATATGTTGCAATAACGTTGCCATTCAGCGTAAGCGTTCCGCTGAGAGGTTGCATGGTGTTTGATATTGAGAATGTTGCAGTTGCATTTATGGAGTTGCCGCTGTATATGAAACTCGGGGCTATGCCTGACAGGTGCATGTCTGGCGTTGCCTTTGATATCGTGTATATGTCATTTGCAACGCCTATTCCCGTGTAGTTTGAATCTGTAGTCTGGAAGTCTAGCGTGTAGGCACCTGCAGCTGCAGGAAGAGAATATTCAGTTTCAGGTTTTATTGGGTTTATTGCTACAATCGTATAGTTATTTGGCTCGCTTTCGTATCCATAAGGCCCTATAAGGTAAACTGTCCCGTTTTTGCCAGTAAAAGCGTAGTAAGGATCTTCGTAGAACGGCACTCCCTGAAGACCAAAAACTTGCGTGTTGGTTGTTGTGTTCAAAACCGTTACGCCGTATGCGTATGCTCCATCATATCCTTTATAATACGGGTAATAGCTGAAAAGGTAAGCATTGCCTCCAGATACGGCAGAAATATATGGATAATATATAGAAATATACTTTACAGGCGATCTGGTGATGGTATTGTACATCTCGACATATTCAGAGTCGTATACAGGTATATACAGATATTCACCATTGGACGATACAGACATTTCGCCAGTATAATCGTTTGTAGGTGTTGTTATTTTGTATTGCAATGCGTCTGTAGTTGTGTTTATTACTGAAACGTTATCGTAGTATCCTGAAACATAGAGATGCCTTCCGCTGGGCGAAAGTACCATATATTCGGGATAGGAATCAGAACCAAGGCCTATCTGTGTTATTGCATTCGTGACAAGGTTTATGGCGTCTATGCTGTTTGTACCATAGTTTGACACGTAAAGAACGGAATCATTCTTGCTAAGAAGGTCGTAATAAATTTCAGATTCGCTGTATGGGAGCATTATGCTGTTTAGCAGCGTGTTGGTTGCAAGATCGAAGACCTGTATCGTATTGCCTTCATATTGTGATATATAAGCATAGTCAGTGGCATTTGATATCGCGATGCCGTAAGATTCAAAACCGCCGGGCAGGTATATTATGTCGTTGCCGAAGGTCGAATCTGGAGGGTAATAATAGACAGTATTGGAATCCGTAGTGAAATATGCAGTTCCATTTTTGCTCTCTGCACCTGCGTAGAAATCCAAGGTTGTTATTCCGTTTGGCTGAAGAGAGGGCACCTTGGCTATTATATTTCCGTTTAGGGTTGCACTGAGGCCCAATTTCATCGCGTTGGAATTATACTCCGTTACAGTAAAGTTCGCTCCGTCATAAACGGAGTTTGACGGCAAGGCACTCAATGCTTTGAGAGGCACAGGCGATATGGTGAGCGTAGACACAGCATTTGACGTAACGTAATTGCCAGATATAACGGGAACCGCTTTCAGGGAATAGGTGCCGGCTGCTGCAGGCCCTGTGTAATAGAAGTTGAACTTTGCAGGAGCTGATGTGTCTTTTATTATATTGATATTTTTAAGCTCGGTTATATTATATTCATAGTTAATTAGGTATATATTGCTGCCGACCGCAATGGAATATTTGGCTTCATATGAGCCTGTGTGAATCGATCCTATCAGGCTTCCAGAATAACCGTTTACAACATAGGTAATGCTACTTGTATAGTCGTTGCTTATGTATAAATATCCTCCCAGTTCAGAAATTGCAATCATTCCATCTGGAATTCCGGATACGCCGCTTACTGCGCCAGTAGTTGTATTGTATATAACAACTCCTGTGCTGCCCTCATATGCAGGTATGTATAGATTAGAACCGACAAATGCCATCTCTGAACCTGCATGTGTTAGGTAGGGGTAAAGCGATACAGTTGTTACTGCATAGGTGCTCGTGTTTATCAAATACAGCGAGCTGGTTTCACTTCCCACATATATGGTATTTCCGTTCTGGGACAGCGCTATTGAGTATGGGCCCGATGCGCCTTGAAGCTGCACGGTTTTTATTACAGTGTCTGTGCTTGTGCTTACAACTGATATGTTGGCAGTGCCTGAGTCAGTTATATATAACAATTTCCCATTTGGCGAAGCGGCTATGTAATATGGCTTTATTGAAGAAAGCATTAAAGAATTGGCGCTTAACGGTATGTCCTTTTCAACAGTTCCTGTAGATAGGTTAAACACTGCCAGAGTGCCGTTAAGGTAGTTGGTTATGTATGCATTGCCTGTGTTGTTTGGAATTACGATTCCAGTGGGCCCGTTCAGAAGATTTGTGCTAACGTTTTTTACAATTGCACCGGTCTTAGTGTCGACTATTGATATTAAATTATCATAATATGATGGGGCGTACAGGTATGTGCCGTTTTGCGATACTGCAGCGCCATAATAGCCGTAGTAGCTGCCTATGCTTATGTTCTTTAGCTGCACATTTACTAGATTTTCGGTGCTGCTTTGCACTAGGGCGTTGTTCACGTAGAGGTTCATTCCGATGGTGTTGCTGTAATATGTTGTAAGGCTGTAGTTTATTATTGCGTTTGAGCCGTCGTACGCGAAGCTGTCGGACGGAAGAACTGAAATGCTGGGCTGCGGGTTGTACTGGCTTATTATGTAGTTTGCAGTGGTTGTTCCAGCACCATAGATTGAGTTTGCATCGGTAGCAAGGGTAAACGAATACGAACCTGCACTTGCAGGGGCGTTATAAGTCAGCGTATTTGATGTAGACGTAAGCGCAGCTACATCTACTCCAGTGCCTCCATTTACAGACATTATCAGATTGCCAGTAAGGCCTAGCGGGTACACCGATGCAGTTACAGTCGCATTTGCACCGTTGTAGGTGAAACTTGAAGGCACATCAAGTGCCAATATGGGGGATATCTTGCTTATCAAAAATGCGTTTGATGAATAAACTGTAACTGCAGGGGACGCGCTGTCTGTAAGTATCACGTTTGCAAAGTAGGAGCCAGGAGCAAGAACGTTCGTAGGATATGATGCAATGTTGTTTGCTGCAGTCAGCGATATGGAGTTGCTTTCGACAACAGACCCTGTGGCCTGATTGACTATGTTTATTGTAACGGAATATGGAGATATTCCATTCGCAACCTGCAGGTTAATAGTTGGGTAATTTGGGTATGTCAATGAGTTCGATGAAAGAGTTTCTGTTATTTCGGGGCCTGCAGCTATTATGAAGTTGCCTGATACAGCTGAATTCGTTTCGGAACCAGTGCCGCTTGAATCCGTTACTGCCGCCTCCAGGTAATAAGTTCCCGGCATGAGCTCATTGCTCTGTATTGGAATGTTTGCAGTATCGGAAGAAATTCCGCTAATGCCAAGGCCTGTGAGGCCAGTTACTAGCGCATTCGATGTTGCATTATAAACGTAAACGTTGGCGGTATACGGCTCCGTGCCGCCGGTCCACGACAGCGATGCGCTGAAAGGCTGGCCCTGCTCAACTCTGCTTGAGCTCAGGGATATTGATGGAACTGACAATGTTGGGTTTACTGTGTATTGGATGCTATCCGGACTGCCTGAAGACTCAAACGTGTAGGGATTTGTGCCGCCATTGTTCGTTTCCTCATCTATCACTTTTACATAATAGTCGTAGCTGCCTGTAGTATCTGGCACGTTAAATGTAAAGCTGCCCGATGAGCCTGGCGAATCCAATGTCAAGGTGTTCCCTATTTCGGAGCCGTTTGACGCGGATATTAGAGATACGTCAAACGGGCCCATACCGTTATTAATGGCGAATCCGAAGGTAGCTGGCTGGCCTTGATCATAATTAAAATAATCGACTGACAATCTTATTGTTGGCGTTGCCGCAACATAGAGAGGCATTATAGTAGAATTTTTAGTTTGTGCGCTGTCATAAGAGCTGTCAGTCACAACTGCACAATAATATATAGTGCCTGTAGTGGTAGGAGCCACAGTAAACGATTTTGAGTAAGTAGTTATGTCATTTGATGAATCTACAAGTGTAGCGCCCGATCCCCCACAGGAGCTTGTGGAGCTTGAATACAATTTAACTGTGAATGGAGGAGTTCCTGTAGGTAATGGATAATTAAGATACTCCCAGTTGACATTCATAGTAACTGATTGGCCAACATCCAATGCGTTTGTGGAAAGAGAGAGTGTTGGAGTTGCAAGATTGTAATTTACATTATATATTGCGTTGGCAGATGCGATTTCTTCGCCATTACCGGTGTCGTTGTATGTAGTGAATGTTATATTATATGGGCCGTAAAGGGGTGCAAATGTCAAAAATCCGTTATCCTGACAACCACTACTTAAAGTTCCGTTAGATGTTAGATTATAAGCATATGATTGATTGTTTTTTTCAGATGTTACGCTAATAAAACATTCGCCACCAAGACTTGTTTGGGCTTTTATTTGTATATTGTATGCCATGGTTGGCGTTCCGCTTTCATTGGGAAGGAGGCCGACCCCACTCCCTGTAAATGTGAAGGTGGTTATTGTGGGGTGTGCGATGCTTCTGGTATCCACACTGACGTTCTGGGGGCTTATTGTGGCAGTTCCTGCATGGGCTGCACCACTGACAAGCAATACCAAAAACAGGAATACTGCCATATTTCTCATTGGAGAGACTGATTTATGCGCCATATTACAGCACTTTATTAAAAGTGGTTAAACATTTTTCCAAAAAGTATATCAGTATGAACCTAGTATACTGCGATATACTTTTGTTTAAAATATAACAAATATATTTAAAAACCTTATTATTTTGCACTATTTTTCCATAAATATGGATATAAATCTACAAAGCGCTCTGTAGTTATATTCTAGTTTACTTTTTTCATCTAATATTTATCAACTTACAAAAGGAAAGCGTAAAGTTGATCAAAAGTAGTTTAGAATCGGCTACAGCCATTCATGCTTTTATCTTTATAAGGAACTTTTGACCGGATTCCAAAAGGTCTTTGTCTAGCATTTTCATATATGCTTCAAACTTTCTTTTGTCGAGCCTTTTTGATATTTCTGGATAAAGCTCTTCCCTTATCGGAACCTTCAGATATAACATGTCTATAACAGTCTTTTCCAGGTCAGATACAGGCACCATGAAACCACCCACTCTCATTGTGCTAAAACCGAAAAGAAGCTCGCTTTTTATCCTAAGTATCTTGTAGTTCCTGCCTTGAAAAGATCTTATTCCTGTCCTTACGTTTCTTGTAGTCATGACTATGTTGTTTGAGGCCTGAGTCGATACGCCAAGGATGCTCAAGGCGCTTTCAAGCCCATAATAAAATGGCTGGAATGCAAAGCCTGCGACTATTGCATCATCGTGAAACGTGTATACCCCCTTTGTTATGCGTTTTATCCTCCCGGAAGCATAATACTTGTGCATCATTAGCCTCAAGTACCTGGCAGTTATCCCTTTTTTCTTGAGCGCAAGCTCTGCATCCCTGAACGTAAAGACCGGATAATCTATGCTGTTGAATGTGCTTTCCAGCATTTCTTTATATTTCATTTTATCTCGTCTTTTATGTAATTGACAATTGTATCGAAAGTAGGTGCAACGCCTTCGTATATAAGCTCTTTGAGCTGTTTTTCGTCTTTAGGAGGGGTCATCGATTTTAAGAATGCTGCTAGCTTTTTCTTTGTGCTCTTGTCCGGCTTTTCATGTAATGACAATAAGTGGTATATATCGTAAAGGTCCCTTGCATAGCCCCTGCTTTTGTAAGCTTTTATTTTTTCTGCTATGAAGTCTGTCTCGGAAAGCGTATTGATAAACATTTTTGTTCCGTCAGCTCTCGCGTATTCCTTCTGGACGCTTCGCTTGCCTGCGGGCTTTTTGAGAATTTCGAGCTTTACGGAAGCCTGGGCATTATGTACGCCTATAACACGTTCTGCCGAATGCTGGTAATCCATGGTTATCCCCCTCTTGCTGAATTCCCAGGTCAAATTTCTGGTCAATTTTTTAAGCTGATTATCGGAAGCGTATAAATCTAAATCAAACGAGAATCTCTTGCCGCCAAAGCATCTCCATATAGCAGTGCCTCCGTGAAGGATTGCCCCTTTTTCTATGGCTAGGACTGCATCCATGGCAAGATCCTGGAGCCTTGCTATCGCTACCTGCTTTTCCGACTTTAAGCTTTTTTCTATCGGTTCCAATTAATTACCTAAGTTATATTATAGTATAACATAGGTAAAATATAAAAGGATATCGATTGCAAACAATAGTTTGCCTTTTAAAAATGAGATAGCCATTGATTCTTACGTTAATGTGCTGCCCTATTTGCCGCCTCCATCATCGTTTTTATATCGGGCTCTCTTCCTGTAAAAAGCTTGAACGCTACTGCCTGATTGTAAACCAATAGTTCCAAACCGTTTATTGTTATGCATCCCTTCCTTTTTGCGTCAGACAAGAACTTATTGTTCAAAGGAACATAGTTCGCGTCGAAAACCACCATGTCCTTTCTAAGGAGCTTTGCAGGAACAGGCGTGTTTTTGCTGTTTTCCAGGGTAATATTCGTAGCGTTAAATATGTACTTTGAGTTCTTTATTGCAATCTCGGCCCTTTCGGATCCAAGCTTTGCGGTTTCTATATTCATCTTCGGAAAGTGCTTCTGCAGGTCGGATTTAAGCTCTTCCGCATGCTCCAAGGTCCTGTTTATTATGTGCAAGGATTTTACGCCTTTATGAGCAAGGCCGAACGCTATAGCTCTTGCTGCTCCTCCTGCCCCGAACAAAGCACAGCCTGCCTCTATGTCCAATCCGTGCTTTTCCAGGGACATGATTGAGCCTGGCTCATCGGTATTGTAGCCATAAAACTTGTCGTTTTTTATCACTATTCCATTTACTGCCCCGAGCTCTTTCGCAAGCGGGTCTATGTGGTCCATGTATTTCATGACCTCCTGCTTGTGCGGACTAGTAAGCGTCATTCCCCTTATGCCATATGCCTTCATCCCGTATATTGCTGCCTTGAGCTCTTCAGGAGCCACGTCAAACGCCAGGAAAACGGCATCCATTCCGAGCTTTTTGTACATCGCGTTGTGTATTGTAGGAGAGAGCGAATGATGGGCGGGCATGCCAATTATGCAATATAACAACGTATTCCCAGTTATTGCTTTTTCATGCACCATAATACCACGCACATATAATAAATCACGATAGAATATTGTCTCCTGCGGGATTTAAGGCTTTGCTGATTGTTCTGTCACCATCAATTCGTGGGATTTTGGGTATTCGAAATCGATAATATCCTTTATCGCCTTTTTGAGCGCATTTTCATCGACAGTTAACCTCTCTTTTTTAAAGCCGTCTTCATATATTTCAAAATTGTTTCCTGCTCTTTTTATTGTAACAATCCTGTCTTTCTTGAAGCTTTTCACAGTAATTGAATAGCCGTCATTCATTTTCATGGCCATTTTGTATAAGTGCTTGTCGACGCTTCTTATTAGAATCCATGGCATTTTATCGCTGGAATAATAACGCAATATAGCCTAAAACTTGCGTACGCACGCTATGCCTTTGCCTTCCGTAAGCGTATTCATGCCGTTTTTGTATTCTATGCCTGACTCGAATGGCTGCTCCTTCAAGAACTGGAATCCGTCAAGGTCGTAGAACATTACGTTTTTTGAAGAGAGTGCAACCGCAAGGCTTGCTGCTATCCCGAGCTTGCTTTCTATCATGCATCCGACCATGGCCTTTATCCCATATGCCTGTGCAGTGAAAAGCGTCTTGAGCGCCTGCCTAATGCCTCCGCTTTTTGTCAGCTTTACGTTTACGTAATCAGCAGCATCAGCCATTATTGCATCTATTACGCTTCTTGGGCTGACTATGCTTTCGTCAAGCATTATCGGGATTCCGGTTTGTTTTCGCAAATATGCCATTTTTCTAAGGTCCCTGTAGTCCATAGGCTGTTCGAAGAATGCAGCACCTACGTCGTTAAGCACCTTGCCGACCTTTATGGCATCCTGCAACGAATATCCCTGGTTTGCATCGACATAAAATTTTTCGCCTTTGAGCCTTTCCGACACCGCTCTTATTCTGGCCATGTCGAGATTGGCGTCAACACCTATCTTCATCTTTATGTCCTTCGGCTTCTTCTTCTGTATCGATTCCAATTGCTTTAATGCATCATTAACGCTGCCGAGCGTTATTGTCACGCTGGTCTCTGCAGGCTTCATTGAGCCTCCAAGCAGCTTGGTAACATGGATAGAATTGGATCTTGCGTACAGGTCATGGGCAGCCATCTCTATTGCATTCTTTACTGCATTGCTCCCGTGTATTATCTTTGTAATGCTCTCCGAAAAGTCTTCAAGGCTCTCATAAGCCTTGCCGTTTATGGATAGAATTATACTCTGCGCTGTTTCCATGGCTGCACCAGTATACTCGCCTGTTATTTCGGGTATGGTGCTGCATTCGCCATAGCCCTTTTCTGATTCTCCATCAAGCTCTACGAAAAGGCCGTCAAAGTCATACTGCGTGCCCAGAGATATCGAGAAAGGCTCGATCATAGGAGCGCTGACCCTGTATAGCGATGCACCTTTTACCTTGACGTCCCCTATCGAAAACGCACATTTTAGGATCTTTTTAGTATTATTCATGCTATTCGCCCAATACTTCCGCAATCTTATCTATTCCCTCGTCCAATATCCTTTCTTCTATATATGGAGGAGGAGTTATCTTTATTATATTGCTTTTCGCACCTACCAGCGAGCATACTACGCCTTTCTTCAGGAGCTCTGATCTTAGCTCGTATGAATAATCAGTCAAAGGCTTGCCTGACTTTGTAAGTTCAACTCCTATCATAAAGCCTATCCCCCTTACGGACTTTATTTTCTCGTTGGTTATTGAGCCCAAGCGTTTTACTATCTCCCTGCCCTTTCTCCTAACGAAAGAAAGCCTTTTCTCTGTAAGGCCGTCAATTGTTTTAACGGCAGCCCTTGAACATAGCATGTTTCCGGACTGCATGCCGAAAGCGCCGTTGTAGGATATATTCCAATCGCCATCATACAGGACTGCTGACAGGGGCAGCCCTGCAGCCATGCCTTTGCCGATGCATATCATCTCTGGCTTCAATCCCTTTTTTACTGATAGCAGCACCTCACCGCTCCTTCCCATGCCGGTATACACTTCGTCTATTGCCACGTGCATATGGTGCGCAGATGCAATCTTTTTCAAGCCGCTTATAAAATCGTCGGATAGGACATTTACACCGCCGTCGGACTGGACAAGCTCAAATATAATTGTAGAGCCGTCAACCTCAAACGATTTAGACGCCTTCCTGATCAGGTCTTCGTTAAGGCTTTGCACATTATCGTCTTCCAAAGAATCCTGTGGAACCCTTAGGTGCACAATC
Organism: Candidatus Marsarchaeota archaeon; assembly: GCA_023485295.1. Classification (NCBI taxonomy): domain Archaea; kingdom Thermoproteati; phylum Thermoproteota; species Candidatus Martarchaeota archaeon. The sequence continues at coordinate 69,722 of JAMCZQ010000001.1, forward strand.
CTGTTTTTTGCGTCTATCCCTGTGCCGTTCGAAGCCCTATATGTTAGATATCCCTTCCCATGGTACGCGTTCTCCAATGCAATTATCGGTTTTTTATATCTTGAAAGCGCAGTCTCGCACGCTTCGGTTCCAGAGGTGCAGTATACGACATTGCCCTTCCCTGAAACGAGCTTTAGCCTTTTTGTAAGCCTTTCGTTCCATGCGCTCCTGAATACCAAGGTGCTTACTGGCGATATAAAATCCTCTTTATCCAGGAAATCGTAGCCAGTTGTCATTGCTGAGCCTGAGAAATCTAGATACTTCCTGCTTCCAGCCACTACGTAAAAGCGGTCTGTGCCGGTGACGATGAAAGGAAAGCCTCTGAACTCCGGCACTACCATTTCACTTACCTTATGCTGTCAGTAGGATGTGCCTTCGTAAGCAGCGGCTCCATTTTCACCTTATCGCGCCTTACATATATCACTGCAAGAGATATTATTATCCATGCGGGAATCATTACCAGCACTGCCTCAAGCGGTCCGGTGAGTCCCTGCAGCGAATAGTATATCGCCACAGCCATTATAATCGAGCCAAGTGTCGGAGCCACAATGTGGCTCACTATGTTCATGTGCTTCAGCCTGTGCATCATTATTGGCAGCGATTCGTTTGTGGCTATGTGGTATATCAGGGTGAATATCGTTATTGCGGTTCCCCATATTACAAACGAGTCAAACAGGCCGTTCGACTCGCCGTATAATGCCACAAGTGGAACCATAGTCACGATGACGCCTATTACAACGACCGCAAATACGGCAAAAACCGACATGTATGGGCTGCCATATTTTGGATGCACTTTTGTAAGGGATTTTGGAAGAAGCCCGTCCCTTGACAAGGCAAATATCGTCCTGGCTGCGCTGTTTCCGAACAGCACAGGGGACATTAGCTGGGCTATCTCAACTATCGCGAACGCTATTAGCGTCAACGCTATCCCGAAGTAGGCCTTCGTAAGGTAAAGCCCAGGTGCGAAGAACTGCAATGCCGTCCCAAGGTTGGGGCCCGAAGCAGCTTCGAGTGCATACACTACGAAAGTATCAAAAGCAACCATTATGAGCAATGCGGTTACTATTGCCTTCTTCAGCGTATGCTTGGGGAGCTTGGCCTCTTCTCCGAATGACACTATCGAGCCGTAGCCGCCATATGCCAGGAATGCGCCTACTACCATAGCCAGGAAGAACCCGTAAAGACCATTGGTAGAGTTTCCTATGTTGAAGTACTGCGCTCCGTTGTACGGAGCCTTGACTATTAGGGCTATTGCCAGAAGCAGGAAGAACGCTATCTGTATTATTCCGAATATAAGGGCGAGCTTCTGGCTCACTTTTATTGAGAAGAATCCTACGAGCAGGTATATTATTGGGGTTATGAATGCTATAAGAAGTACGGCAATCAACGGCAGCGAATAGCCGGTAAGAGTCACGAGCCCGGTCCAGAGGAACCATCCCACTATTATGCTGGCAGCTATCATGTCTCCTATTACCCAGAAGAGCTGGTAGAGCCCCATGCTTTTTGAAAGGTATTTGTTGTGGACGCTGGATTCAACGTATTTGTAGTAGCCTCCTGCGTTCGAAACCTTGGAACTGAATATGTATATTGCTATTATCGCAAGGAAAAGCGTAGCCCCGCCTATCAAGAAAGCAAGCGGCGCTGTTTTACCCGCATATGTCATTGCCGTAACGCCTGTAACCGCGAACGCACCCGCAGGAAATATTACGCTAACTGCGTAAAATACAAGACCCCAGAAACCAAGAGAACCCGACTTAAGCTTCATGCCTGCCATTTTAAAACCCTCTCATTTTATTCCACTATTCAATACTAACATATAAATAGGTTATTTTGATTTTGATAGGGAAACTCGCAAGTTTATTCTATGGCTTTTAGTTTTATTGCCATCCTGATTATTATTTGAAGAGCTTTGAAGTCAAGACTCGAAAAAGGCCGAAGCTTCCCTGGGCAACTGCAAGCTTCTGGCCGATGAGGCAGGCCTTGGTATGCTTCCTTGTAACACTTCCTCTCCCAAAAATTTCTTCAGAGAGGCCAGTGCTTTTGCGCTCCTGGAAAAGAACACCAGGCTAGGCCCTGTATCTGCGCTCATGAACACGCGATTATCAGTTTCCTTGAAATCCATGAATTTCTTGATCCTTTGCAGGCTCCTGTCATTATGCACGAACATTCCTCCTGACATTAGTACTGCATCTAGCCTGAACGTGTCCCTCTCAGCTGCTTCCAGCAGCTGATCTATGCCAGAGAATTCAACCTCGTCGAGAAATCTAGAAAATTTGCCAAATACCCAATGCTTGTAAAAATCGGATTTCTTTGCGGCGTCGTGTGCGCCTATCGTTTCTATTTTTGATTTCTCAGGAATTGCAAAAAAGTTAATATTATTTTGCTTTTCATTCAGCCGCTCTGCATAGCATTGGCTGCTTTTTATGCCTGGATAAGACAGCCACATCGAAACGCCCCCTGAAGAAGACCTTGTGCCTGAACCCGAAACCAGCCTTGCATACATAGAAACAAGCCTCCTGTCTTTTGAAGCTTCTTCTCCGTAAACGCATTTTACCAGAGCTTCTGAAGCTGCCGATGCAACAGAAGCCGACTCTCCGAGCCCCTTGGCATCCTTATACCTTTTCTTCCTTGCTATGTAGAACCTGAACGAGCCGCTTATTCTGTTTTCCTTCTTGAAAAAGCCCAGGGCCTTTTCCATCCTTTTTGTGTACTTGTCGCTTGAAATTCCGTCAAGCACCACCTCATCCTTGCCGCTGCGCAGATACTGGCAGAAAGCCTCTGCCATGCTGAAATCTGTGGTGAGCGATATCGATGGATTATACGCTATGTTCATGCTGCTATCGTAATAGCCAAGGAATTTTTCTATGCCAATTATCGGATATCCTGTGCCGTTTGTTATCCTGCCTTCTTCCAAGCCCTTTTCGTGCTTTTTGACCTCTTTGAACATGCCCTTTTTGTCAAGCTTGGAATGCACCTCCCTGCCGAGCTGCGAGAGCTTCAGGATATCAGATTTTGTCATTTCCATAGAATCTCCCCACAGAATCTATTATCTTTTTTGCGGTTTCTTGAAAATCAAGATTGTCGAATGTGTCTATGCCTTTTTCCCTTGCTAAATCAGTTGAATATTCCATTATTGCGCCATAGACATCAAGCTGTGCAGAAAGCCTCTGCCCCGGGGAATTGAAATGGGTGTACAGCTGTCGCTCGTTCAGCCTCTTTGTATGCGTAGCAAAATCCGAAATGTAGATGTACGCCGCACAGACCCCCTTCTGCTTTATGGTTTCGGCCAATGGCCCGTTGAAGTACAGGGATTCTATTATGAGGTTTTCGCCATTTTTCACTGCCCTTTCTATTGCAGCATTTATTCCGCCGCATATGTAATCAGATTGCTTGAGATAGCCTTTTATGATATTTTCATTGCTCTTTTCTCCGAACTTTCTCCATGCTTCGTATACGCTAACTGAAAGTATATCGCGTGCGTCCTCATCCTTTACCAACGGCCTTACAAACTCCCTCAGGTAATCGGTAGAAAGCATTATGTCTATGCCAAATTCCCTAGCCAGCATTCCGGATATGCTGGTTTTCCCAACCCCTGGAACTCCGCCTATGAATATTATTTTATTTCTCTGCACGGGACCACAACTTGATTTTTCAGCTTTTAGATTTTATCCTTGCGGCTGGAGCTACCTTATACTCGATCGGCTTTTGGCCCCTTTCTTTTAATGCCTCAAGCACTTTATCGCCATAAGGCTCCCATGAGAAGGCGTTTATTATTTTTCCGCCTCCAGCAGTCCAATATACCGGAAGGCCTGACGCCCTTATCTCTTCCACGTCTATAACTGCATTCATCATTTCCTTTTTCCTTGCCCTTGCGCCGGAACTCTCTATTAGATAATGCGCGTTTGAGCAGTTGTCTTCAGCATTTGAAAATACCATGTTCCAGTCCTTTCTCAAAAGTCCAAGCTTTATTTTTGCTTCCCATTGCGGCAGCATCTTCAGCCTGTATTCGTAGAATGGGTTGCTTCTGGTGAGCTGGAAAATCTCAGCGGCGGAAAGCCTGGAGTCATATTCAAAACCCATGGCAAATATCCTTATGTCCTTCAAATCTTCTTCGGAGGCAAGCTGCTTTCCATACGGTGCTCCTGGGCCTTCCACAACAAGTGTATTCAGCCCTCCATATACCGCCCTTATTGCAGATTCGGATATCGAGTTTGCAAGCATCGCTATCTGCCCTGTCTGGAGTTTTGCATTAAAGAGTTCGTTGAGCCCTTTTACGTAAGCTGCGGCCCCTGCATCGCTGCTCCCTGAAAACACCTTGTAATTATTCGATTCCGCAGATACCCCGTAACTTTTGCCAGTCTCCCTTATAAAGAATTCCAACACTTCATTCATCGAAGCAAGGCGCTCCTCAGGCAGTTTCTCGCCGTTGAGAAGAAATCTGTCTATTTTCCCAGATTCAGTGAGCGTAATTTCAGTCTCAACTCTGGTCTCGTTGTTCTTGTCCGTTACAGAAAGGCCCATCGAGTTATGCAAAGGCAGCCTGTTGTCCCTGGAACTTGATACGAATATTATAGGAATTGTTGGGTAGGCTTCAGCCACCACAGTGTTATAGTCTGTTTTTTCTACTGCCTCCATTTTAAGACCTTTTTACATTTAACTGCAGACCTTATAGTTCATTGCAGCAATGAAAGCTGCAATAGGTCAATCCTCAGACCGCTTATTGTTTGAATATAGGTTATTTAAAGATAACAATAGCTATTGACAAAAGACGAATGCAAGGATAGCATTCCGGGATTCAGGTTTGGGCGGGGCATTGACGCAATCAGTAGGATCGGCATGCGTTGCTAATGCTCTTTTATGGTTATTGAAACGCCGTCTTCATCAGCCCTTATCTTGGCTGTGCCGCCTATCGGGAACGTTGCAATAGGCGTTGTGTGCCCAAAGTCTGCATTGCTTATGATTGGTATGCCATCAAGCTCTTTCTTGGTCTTTATTATTTTCCTTAAGAGAGCATCGCTCATTTGGGTTTTGAGCTGGAACCTCCCTATTACTATGCCTTTTACGCCTTCAAACCCTGGCTGATGTATTACGGACTGCAAGTCCCTTGCAAAGTTTGCCGGAGTGGTTTCATCGTCGTCCTCCAGAAATAATATTGAATCTTTAAGGTTTGGCATGTACTCGGTCCCTTGCAGCAGATTGAAGGTGCAGAGGTTGCCTCCTAGCACGGTGCCTTCAGCAGAGCCGGAATTTATGGCCCTGCAACCCTCATTCCTAAGGAATTTCCTGTTCTCTTGGTCCTTATACCATGAGTCGTCGCTCCATTCCTTTGATTGGACGATATCATATGGCTCTTTTGACATCAGGCATTTTTTGAAATATTCGATTGTATATTCGTTTCCCTTCAGCATGCCGAAAGTGGAGAAGTGTGGACCGTAGTAAGTAACTAGCCCTGCTTTTGCAAATATTGAATTGTTTAGTATTGTTGCATCGGAAAAGCCGCACAATGGCTTTGGATTTTTTCTTATAAGACCAAAATCTATGTAGCTAAGCATTTCATTGCTGTTGAAGCCCCCTATTACAGTAAGTATTCCCTCTATATTCTTGCTGGAAAAAGCCCATTCCAAATCTTCGATCCTTGATTTTACCGAAGATGAAGAAAATTCGTCGATTTCTGCTGCATGCTTGGCTATTTCGACCTCAAGGCCAAGCCTTCTAAGGCTATTGATGGCGTATTGCTGCGTTTCGCTGCTTATCAGGGACAGGCTCCTTGAAGGAGCTATAACTGCTATCTTATCCCCTGGCTCAAGCTTTTTTGGGATTGTCACAATAGGCACCGCTATATCTATGCATTAAGCTATATTTATCGCTTTCGTACAGATGTTGCCAATAGCATAAAAACCAAAAATAGGAGAATAGGATGAAAAAGAGAACGATTAATCGTTCTCCGCAAATATCTCTTCTGCGAGCTCTTCCTTTGCGTCCTCGTACTCCTTGTTCGCTATTATGTCGCTGGCGCTGTCGCTCTTTACAAGCGCATACTTTATGCTTCCCTGCGACATCATGTAAGAGCCGGGGCACATTACGCCTTCCTTTACTGCTATTACGTCAGGAGCTTCCCTCAGGACCATGGACATCGTAGCCTCCTTGCTGCCGTATCCAGGGTTCTCGTTCTCGACTATGCTCTTATCCTCGTCATTGTAGAGCACTATGAGCTCTGCCTGGTCCAATGGAACAAGCATCTTTTCCTTATTGCAAGGTATTGCCACTTTCATGCATATCACACTCGTTTATCCATTTATAAGATATTTAATATGCTTGGTAGTATGCATTGACATTTGTAAATTATCTGCGGTTTTTTCCCTTGGATTCGGTGTTTACTGCCATTTTAGGGATGCCATCCCTCAAAAGCGTTTTAAGCTCCGAGGCGCGCTCACTTGTGAAATAGTCAATAGGAAAATCCGCGGCGTAGATCAAGAATTCCGCATCCCTAAATCCACTTACCTTAGGTACGTTTCGGCTTACGAAGTTCTTCTTTTCCTCATCCGAGCGCCAGCTTATTAGGTTTAGCACATTCGGAAGCATTTCAGCTACTGGAATATTACCGTCGTCGTCTAGGACGAGGCCAAGATATTTTTTTGCCATTTCTTTCAATGCGCATTGCACCTCCGCATCTTTCAGGTATTTTTTGTACTTTTCCCTGACCACATAACTTCCGTTTATTTCCACTGTCGAAAGATATTCCTCTTCGTCCCGGTAGTAGTTCCACGGTTCGTTATTCGCCGTTATGTGGCGCTCTAGCTCGAATAGGATTATCGGAAGCGCGAGTTTTGACGCATTGACAAAGTCCAGTTTTGGTTCTGCCTTCTCGAAAGCAGCAATGTAGCCAGATGAAACCCATTTGTAGCCGCTAACTCTACGACTGCCTTCAAATACCTCTCCAGTGCTTGAAAGGTCCAGATAAACGCGAAAGTAGCTGGAAAAATTCCGCATACTGTTTATGTAACTCTGTGAAAGAGGCGGCTCATAGTCCATAATTTCCCAAAAAGCCCTTGTTGTTATTTTTGCGAGAAGGTCTTCATTAATCACGTCGCGGAGTTTGCCTTCGTAGTGCATTTGCAGGACGGTAAAGAACGGGTGTGAGTAACCTGGAGCCGAAAAACCGTTTTTCTTGTATCTGTCTGCCCTAGCAGCAGTTTCGATCACGAGCTTTTTTGCAGTCTGCATTTCTTCAGTTGAAAAAAGGTATTCAAGATCCTCCTCCCTATCTAGGGCATGCCAGAAGCAGCCTTCTTCCACAAGGTTGCGGTATAAGCTCAATTCAGGGTGCTTCATGGTTTCCGAGGAGTAGATTAAATAGGATGCTTTTTCTCTAGTTCCGAATTTCCTGCCTTCCGACAGTGCACGGCGTTCAGCGCTTGCGTACGTTTCGTCGCCGCTTTTAAGCTGCGACCACAGATCGTCCACGAGCTTCGAATACTTAACGCTCATCTTCGATATCTCAAGCTCGTAATCGATATCTGTAAACGCCATCTAAACCACGTTTCGGCTATGTCTTGTTCTTATATTTATAACGTTCGGCATGTGGACATACCGAAATCATCAGCCTTTTCCCTCCACCATGCCAGTGCTCCTGAAGCCCCTTCCGCCCCTGGAACTTTGCTGTGCTGTGGATCCTAAAGCTTTCTTGTACCCGTGCTTGTAAGCGGCATGCACCATTATGGCGGCTATCAACGCGGCCAATAGCACTATCATGAGGCCATTGCCCTGGCTTCTCCTGCCTGTGCGCCTTATCACGCTTAGGGATTCCCTGAAAGAAGTAACGTATATGTAGATATCAAAAGCGATTGCAAAAGAATTGTAAAGTGCTATGAGTATGCTCCACACACTCCTGCGCTTGGCCGCTATTATTATAGACTGTATTGTTATTATGAAGCCGAATCCTATTATCAGAATTCCAAGGAATATGAAGTCAAAGCTCAGGACGAATTCCAGGGTTGAGAGCGATATGTAAGCCAGATAATAAGCTATGAAGCCTATGACTATTGCCATCACGTATGTCGCGCCAACGAGCCCCAGGCCAACCGCAGCATAAGCGGATACCTTCCTGAACTTTGAAGGATCCCCGTTTTTCTTCATCATTCCCAGGCTGTAGCCCCCGGCATAGGCATCCCACATTGATATCAGGAAGTCGAAAGCTATGATTATTATCGTTATTATTAAGCCCAATCCCAAGCAAATCATCAAAGCGTCAATCTTATACTGTAGATTTTGAGCCTAAAGAATATTAGCGTTACCGCAACTCTTCACTTTTTGCTTGCGGATTTTGTAAACGTATAAAAACGATTTTATGAAAAGGCTAAATATTAAAAACGCAGATATTGGCATCATGAGAAAAGAGCTGGAAATGACCATAGAAGGGCAGTATTCCTATGATGGCGCTGGGGTAAAGCTCAGGAGGATTTTCGGAGGGCAGAACGCCGCAAGGTACACAGACCCGTTCCTGCTTCTTGACAATTTCGGGTCCAAGGACCCGAAGGACTATGAAAAAGGCTTCCCATGGCACCCGCATAGGGGCATAGAAACCGTAACCTACGTATTGGAGGGCAAGGTCAAGCACAGGGACAGCACAGGCGTTTCTGGAGTTATAGGCAGCGGCGAGCTCCAGTGGATGACCGCTGGAAGCGGCATATTCCACGAGGAGATGCCGCAGGTGGAGAAAGATGGCAACAGCGGGCTGCAGCTCTGGGTAAACCTGCCGAAGGAGCGCAAGATGACGCCGCCAAAATACAGGAACCTAAAGGACAAAAACATGCCCACAGTAACAGACAGCTACGGGAACAGGATAAAAGTCATAGCAGGCAGGCGTGCCGATGCCATAGGGCCGATAAGCGACCTATCCATACCAATAAGCTATTATGTAGTCGACATGAAGAAAGATTCGCAATTCGTGCAGGACGTCCCGGAAGGCCATACTGCCATAGCTTACGTGCTCAAAGGCAGCCTGAACGTTGGAAAAGACGCAGATATAGAAGAGGGCTCAGCTGCAATTTACAAGCGCAGCGGCGACTCCGTAGCTGTAAGCACAGGGAGGGAAGCTGCAAAGTTCATGCTGATCTCAGGGAAGCCCCTTAATGAGCCCATTGCTTGGTACGGGCCCATAGTCATGAACTACAGGCAGGAGCTGGTAAAGGCTTACGAGGAGCTTGAGAATGGCACGTTCATAAAGGAAAGCGCTGACGTACAGGATCTTTGAATGCCAGCACATTTGCTGGTGCATCTGCATGCTTATTTTTCCCTCCAGCGCATTAGCTTTATCCCTATAAGCGAGAATATTATTATCTCTATTATAAGCACCGGTATGGCGTAGTATGCCATTGGCGCAAGCCCGAATGAGCCCTGCGCAAGCATTGCAACAGAAGTTATCGGAGATATCATGAATACGTATAGCAGCGCCTTCGGAAGTATCGTGTATGGATAAAACGTCGGTGGGAGCACAGTGAGCAGTATGCTTACTATGCCGGCTATGCCCCAGATGTTCCTTACGTGCTTTATGAATCCGAATATGGTGAACGAAATTGCCATCGTGCCCAGAAGCACAGCCAAAAGAAGCACTATAAATGCAAGGGTGCTCGCTACTCCGAATATGCCCAATAGCGCGCCTATCACGGCATACACCGCAAGACCAGGGAGCGATGATGCCAGATAGCTTAGGCCCATTGCCAGCATGTAATCCGCAGGGCCTATGCCAGTCGCAACGAAGAGATCCTGCGTCCTGAGCTGCAACCTTTGGAATGCCATGTCGCTTCCGCTGTATATGGCGTTCATCGATACTATGGATATGAAGCCGCCTATGACTGCGTAGTCAATGTATTTGCCTGCAGAGAATATCGTAATCAGGAACAGGAATACTAGAGGGTAAAGTATCGAGGATATTATGTATGACGGGCCCCTCTTTATGGACCTTATCCCGTAGTACCAAGTGAACGTTCCTATGAATTTAAGATTCAATGTCAACACCCTGCATTATGAAAAGGTCGTCAAGCGTTATGGGCTTTATTGCATAGCCTTCCTTTGCGTATTTCTCGGCTTCCGAGAGCTTTATGTACGTTATCCTTGTATTGCCTATGACGTACTTTGACTTTGCGCCTTTTGAAGTTGTCTCTGCCCTGACCATTCCCTTGAAGCGCTTTAGAAGCGAGCTTTCTGTGCCCCTTGCCAGCACCTTACCGGATTCGACCATTATGACATCTTCGGAAAGCTCAGCGGCCTCTTCCATATAATGGGTGGTAAGCACTATGTTGCCCCTCAGCATCTTTATGGCTGACCACACCTCTATCCTTGAAAGAGGGTCCAGTCCGGTAGTAGGTTCGTCTAGGAAGATCGTATCTGCGTTTGCCGCAAGCGCCATGGCTACGAATATCTTGCGCTTCATGCCTCCGCTGAGCATGTCTGCGGGAGTGTCCCTTGCATGCCAGAGCTCAAGCTCCCTCAGCGCTCTGGAAGCTTCTATGGTGGAATCTCCAAGCGACATTCCCCTGGCGCACAGGTACATCTTAAGGTGCTCCATCGGAGTAAGGTATCCTATCGGGCTTGCCTCCTGCGGTATGCTCACTATCCTTTTCCTTATCTCCTTTGCGTCGGCTATGTTGTCAAGGCCGTCTATCCTTACTGTGCCTGAGCTCTGCAGCAACTGGGTTGAGAGTATCCTCATTAGTGTGGTCTTTCCCGCGCCGTTCCTGCCTATTACCGTAGTCAGCCTTTTGTCGATGTCAAAGCTAATGCCCTTGAGCGCATGGTTGCCATCGGCATATGTTTTTTCAAGCTTTTTTATCTCTATCATTGTAGTGTTTTTTTACTTACTGGTTTATAACCTGTGCGGTTTGCATGCTGCGCATTGTATATAAGCTTGCCGAAGATCTTTTATGAAGCTAAATTTTTTAGAGAGAGCTAAATCGCATTTATAGAAAGCTTTAAACAGGCTCCCGAATTAATAAGCATGTGATTTTATGCCAAACGCAAAAGAGCAAATAGTAGAGAAGGGCGACACAATAGAGGTTTTTTACACAGGCACGCTTGACGATGGAACCGTGTTTGACTCAAACGTGGGTAATGAGCCATTGGGCTTTACTGTAGGCTCAGGCGAACTCATAAAGGGGTTCGACGAGGGAGTGATTGGAATGAAGCTTAACGAGACCAAAAAGATAGCCATAAAGGCAGCAGAAGCTTATGGCGAAAGGCGAAGCGAGCTGGTGGTAAACGTACCGTCAGAAAATTTTGGCGAAGCAGACATAAAAGAAGGCATGGGCGTCAGGACAGAAGACGGACATGAAGGCACGATAGTGAGCATCGGCGAGAATGCGGTAAAAGTCGATTTCAATCCACAGCTTGCCGGAAAGGACCTCAACTTCGAGATAAAGGTTGTAAAGATAAAAAAGCGCGCATGATGGCGCTTCATTTCTTTAGGGCGTATTTGTGCATATAATGGATTTCAAGCTCTGCTGAAGCCGCAAGCTTGAACCCGGCTTTCTTTAGCATGGATTCAAGCTCACGCTCTGAAATGCGAATGTGGACCGGCGGCCCGAACTCTGCATCCTTTTTGAACTCTATGAATATGGCTTCCGAGCCGCTTTTCATGGAATCGGACATGCGCTTGAGCAGCTCGTCCCTGCACTCAAGGTCGTGAAAAACATTTGAAAAGAAAACCTTGTCGTAGGGACCGTATTCGCGTACATTGCATGCGTTCTCTTCTATGACCTTTATGTTCTTTATGCCAGAAGCAGAAACCTGCTTCTTTATCATAGCCGAGCCGTTGCGGCCAGATTCAAGCGCAGTTATTTTGGAATCGGGATTGGCTGATGCAAAGGCGATAGCGTATGAGCCATCGCCTGCGCCCACATCTATCAGGCTCTGGCCGTTTTTCAAGTTTACAAAGGACTTCACAGCATCTATTGGTACGAACCTTTCCCGCATTTCCTTGGTTCTTGAATAGTCGAAATCATCCCATTCCATACCATCACCGTATTGCAAACGCTCCTGGCCTTAATACTTCTCGATTGGGATTAATAATTGTTTCGGGCAATAGAGAAATGCTAAAAGCCTGTTGCAACATAATCGTTATTGTGGTTATTATGGCAAGCCAGGAAAGCGTTGCCGCAGGAACGGAAGGGATCGCTAGCGTGACCGCTGACAATATCAGGCTTATAGAGAAGTTTGGCGCAGGCAGGATATCAGACCTTGACGAGATACCTGATTTTTACACATTTAAAAACGGCCTGATATATTCGCACAGGGATTTTGACAGGTATATGTCGAGCCTGAAGGGGAAAAAGAAATGTGCGATAGTATCGGGCTTCAACGCCAGCGGGCTGCCGCATCTCGGCCACATACCTGTATTTGACACAAACCTTTTCTTCCAAAGGGAATACGGGGTAAATATTTTCATGCCGATTTCCGACGATGAGAGCTATGTATCAGGAAAGGTTAAGACCCAGGAGGAGGCGATAAAGAATTCGTTCATGCTTGTAAGGACCATGATAGCGTATGGCTTCGACCCTTCAAAAACAAAGTTCATAATAGACCATATCTACACAAACATTTACAACTTGGCAATAAGGCTTTCCAGGGGTTTAACGCTGTCTGAAGTAAAGGCAGTCTATGGCTACACGGCAGACCAGAACATAGGGCTTCAATTCTATCCTGTTGTGCAGTCGGCCCACATAACGTATCCGCTTACGATAGGCTACGACGACGTTATGGTGCCGATAGGCTCTGACGAGGATTCCCATATGCGGGTCTGCAGGGACCTTGCAGGCAAGTTTGGCATGGTAAAGCCCGCAGCCTTGCATTCCATATTCATGCCTGGCCTTGACGGCGAAAAGATGTCCAAATCCAGGAACAACGGCATATTCCTGAACGAAAGCGAAAAGGAGGTGAAGCGCAAGATCATGTCAGCTTTCAGCGGAGGCCAGGTCAGCGTTGAGGAGCACAGGAAGCACGGGGGAAACCCTGATGTTGACATGGCTTACTTCTACCTTAAAAGCTACTTCCTTGACAAAAAGGAAGCCGAGGGGCTTGCAGAAGAGTACAGAAAAGGCAGGGTCCTCAGCGGAGAAATGAAAAACATGCTTTTTGAAAAGGTTATGGACCGCATCAGCAGGCTAAAGGCAGCTTACTTGAAGGTAAGCGAAAAGGATATGGAAAAGGGGATAATGCTTGACGAAGGGATAGACCTGCGCAGCATGATGGAAAAATATAATGTCTTTGAGTGAAGGCATGGAAAAGCTACTTATAGGCACAAGAGGGAGCGCGCTTTCTATCGCGCAAACGAATATAGTGGTAAAAAAGATTGCCTATGCCTATCCGGAAATCGAATGCGAATTGGTAAGGATAAAGACAATGAATGAGAAGATAGACAGGACTAAGGAAAAGGCAACAGACAAAGACATATACACTAAGGAGATAGACGCTGCGCTCTTAGACGGGTCAATCGACATTGCAGTCCACAGCTTAAAGGACTTGAAAAACGAACTCGACAAGGGCATTGCGCTGGCAGCAGTCCCAGACAGGGCAAGCCCGTTCGATTTCCTGGCAATAAGGAAAGGCATTGATGAAAATGCGGTTACAAAAGTCGGAACTAGCAGCATGCGAAGAGCTGTACAAATAAAAAATATTCTGAAAAATGCAGCGGTGGAGGAGATGCACGGGAATGTGGATACAAGGCTGAAAGCTTTGGAAAGCGGAAGGGTTGACGCATTAGTACTAGCTTCAGCGGGAATTGCAAGGCTTGGCTACGAAATCAAAGGCAGGGAGCTCGGCATTGGAGAGATGGTTTCAGCCATAGGCCAGGGCGCGCTAGCGATAACCGCAAGGAGTGCAGACAAGGATGCCATTAGAATTGCCAAGGGAATAAATGATCCGAAGGCCGAAGCAGAGGCAAAGGCAGAACGTGCTTTTGGAATGGTATTTGGAATAGGATGCAACGTGCCTATAGGGGCGCTTGCCTTGTCTGGCAATGACACGATTGCCATTACTGGGTTCCTATCCGATATGCGCGGCAGGATGCAGATAAAGAAAAGCATTAGCGGCCCGGCAGCCGATCCTGAAGCGCTTGGAAGAAGGCTCGGAAAGCTGATGGCTGAAGATGGAGGGAATGACATAATCGCCGAAAGCGGCAAATGACTGCAACCTGCTTTTTCACAGCGCTCAGTTTATTAATTTTGGCTTGCATTACTTATCAGCGAGGTGCGCGAATGCCATTGGAAAAAGCAGACATGGAGCAGGAGCACAAGTGCCTGCTGTGCGGCCATTCGATGTTAAGGATGCAGGCATGCCACCTCAAATGCCCGAATTGCGGAGCTGAGATGGACTGCTCTGACAAGGGCTTCATCTGGTAATGCTATTCGTCAGAAGAATCGCCCATGCCTTCGCCAACCTTTGCGCCCTCTGGGATATTGCTGTCGCCTTGCTTCTGGGCTTGCTGCTTCTTTTTCTGCTTGGGCTGCTGCATGTCAGGCTGGCTCTTTTGCTGGGGCTTTGGCGCCTGAGGCTGCTGCGGCTTGGCGCTCTGCTCATTTGGCGTGCTGCTGCCTTCTGCATTTCCAGTATCTCCTATTCCAACCAGTTTGTCAATCCCTAGGACGCCGATCGGCGTTGGTATGCCCAAGCCGCGCGATTCCGTCGGTATGAAGATAAGATGGTTCCTTCCGCTTATGCCTATTTCATAAAGCATGTTAAGCGCCCTTAGCTGCATTGCGTAGATGTTTGAGTTGTATGTTTGGGCTGCTGCGACCATGTTTGCAGCTGCAAGCTTTTCCGATTCAGCCAATATTACCCTTGCATCGCGTTCCCTTGAGGCTATGGCTATCTTGGCCATCGCATCCTGCAGGTCGTCAGGTATCTTCACGTCCCTTATCTCTACGGATATGACATTGACGCCCCAGGGCGTGACCCTTTGGTCTATCAATTCCTTCACGCTTGCAGCTATTTCATTCCTGCCCACTATCATCTGGCTTAAGTTTACCTTTCCTATCACGTCCCTCAGAGCGGTCTGGGCTGCCAGCGACACCGATTGGTCGACATCGTTTACCTGCAATGCAGTGTTCTCAGGGTTTTCTATCCTTGTGAACATTATGGCTTCTACATCCACGCCGACGTTGTCCTGCGTAAGCGTTTTTTCAGCAGAGAAAACTGTCGAGAATGTCCTGAGGTCGAATTTATACGGCATGCTCTGTATCAATGGTATTATGAAAAAGAGCCCAGGGCCGTATGTGCCTTTGTATTTTCCGAGAGTGAGTATCGGCGCGCGCTTCCATTCCTGGAGCACCTTTACGCTTAGCGCAAGATATATCAGCAGCACCACTATGAAAACCGCTGCGCCTACAATAGCGCTAAGCGAAGCGTAATACCCCAGCACAAAAAACAGCGCAGCTATTATTATCCCTATTATCAAGGCCAGCACTGAATTTCCATGCATGCCCTGCGTGCTTTTATATGAATATAACTGTGCAGCCATTCATTCGCCCCCGTGCATATGCGCCAGGCATTGGCGCATTGATATGCATATATGTCATATAATCTCTCGCAAGGTTTAATATCATTTGCAATGCTGCGCATGTTTTGGCGCACATCCGTTATTGCCAGATTAAACATTTTGTTTTTAGCCTTTTTGTATGATAAAAATATGCGACCTTCATGTACTACAGCGAAATTATGCGGATAAAGAGAATAGAAAACATGCTCAGCAAGCTGGCATACTTTTCAGTGCTTCTCGACATGCTGGTCGCAGTCGGCTCTTTCCTAGCGCTGCACAATCTCAAATACGCGAGCACAATGCTTACGGTGAGCGATTATGCAATAAGCGCGGAGATAATCCTAGCATGCGTGCTATTTGCGCATATAGTTGCGTTGAAGCACTTCAACAACCTTTTCCAGGCATTGGAGATAAACGCATTTAAAAGCGCGCAAGCCAGAAAGTCCGGAATTGCAAGGCTTAAGCCTTCAGTCCACTAGGTTTTGCAGCATAACTGTTGCATGATAGCGGTTACTGGATTGCCTTTTTGCCTTCTTGCAAGCGCATCGACCATTTGGCAAGGCTTTCCACAAGCTCCTTTATCATGCCGCTTGTAGCCTCTTCGATTATGACGCCGTTTGCTATCTTTTCAGATGCGCCTGCGATGAAGAGCATTGGCCTTTCGAGAGGGTGCGCGTTCAAAAACGCAAATATCTGGCGAAGGTGAAGCTGCGCCGCAGAGGTGCCTACAAGCGAGCCGCCAGTGGCTCCGAAGGTAGCAACAGGCTTGTCCTCGAAGGAATTGTCGCCGTATGGGCGCGATGCCCAGTCTATTGCGTTTTTCAGTACGCCTGGAATTGAGCGGTTGTATTCCGGGGTTGCTATGAGCACAGCATCCGCTTCTTTTATCTTCTGCTTGAACTTTTTAACCGATTCAGGCATTTTTGCCTCTTCGTCCTGGTTGTACAGCGGTATCTGCGATATGTCAAGTATCTCTACTTCAACGTTTTCAGGGGCCACGCGCTTCGCCGTGTTTACCAACGCCTTGTTGTACGAGTCGCGCCTAAGGCTTCCGGCAAATGCGGCTATCTTTATTTTTTTAGTTTCTCCGTTCATGGGTTTACACCTGCTTCTAAGTTTAAAAACGATGCAGCAAATTATGCATAAAGTTTTTTTTATTTGTTTTGCTTTTAAGTGTGTAGGCAACTACAGCATTTTTCACACGCACGCCAGTCCTGCATGCCTATTGATGCTGCCTCTTTATGCTTCTGAGCAGCTCCATCAGCTCCTGGAAGTTCTGCACTGCATAATCACTGCTTTTGAACTTTGTGCCGTACGATACCGTAAGCATGCCTGCAAGCTTTGCGCCATCAATCTCATATTTTTGGCTAGCTATGAATACTGCATTCTCCGGCTCGGCCTTGTAATAGTCTAGCACGGCCCTGTAAGCTCCGATGTCTGGCTTGGCATATCCTGTCTCGCTTGGCACGAAGACCATGTCGAATATTCCATCAAGGCCAGTCTGGCGCAGTATGGCTTCGATGTCGCTGTGCGAATGCATCGTATTTGTTAGGACTGCCATGTAGAACCCTAGCCTTTTCACCTTTTGAAGGGCGATCCTCTCGTTCTGCTCTACCATGGAATAATGGCTGTAAGACTTCTCGCATATCCTTTCATAGCTGCCAAGGAGCGAAATCGGGATGTGCAGCCTGCTGAAAAGCTTAGCGTGGTAGGAGCGAGCGTCTGCTGCGGCGGAATCGGTGCTGTTGATGGCCTTTTCCAGCTCCTTCTCAAAATCTTTTCTCGTTATTTTTAGGCCGTTTTCGGAAAAAAGCCTTGCTGCTTCTTTGCTTATGTAGTCTGCTGCCGGCTGCGGGTCAACCAGCATGCCCTCAAAATCAAAAACCGCTATATACAACTGCATGAATCCCGGTAAGGATTTGTTGCATACCTATTAATGCCTTTTGAGCCGTTATTCGCTCCTCAACGCAATTATCGGGTCGACCTTCGAGGCTTTCCACGCAGGATAAAGCCCTGCGGCAACGCTTATCAGTATTGCTATCCCAAATGCAAGCAGCAAAGTCTGGATGGTTATCACAGGCGAAAAGCTCACCGAAGAAGATGATGAGCTGAGGCCGGAACCGCCAGCGCTAAAACCGCCAGACGCACTTCCAAATGATCTGTGTGCAGCGAAGCCGCTGCGGGCTGCGGTTGGGGCTGAAGATCCTGAAAAGCTTGAGCTGTGCGAAGAAAGAACTGCAGGCAGAACGTAAGAACCGGCAGCACCTGCAGCCATGCCAACCATGCCTCCTATGACGCCGATCATCATCGCCTCCGAAAGGAACAGCAGCATTACGTCGCGCTGCTTGAAGCCTATCGACTTCAATATTCCTATTTCCTTTGTCCTTTCAGATACCGAGACCATCATTATGCTGAGTATGCCTATCCCTGCAACTATAAGCGAGATCCCGCCTATCGAGCCCAGAAGCAGGCTCAGCGTGCCAGTTATGGATGATACCGTTGAAGTGATGCTCTGGACGGACAATATGATTGCGCTGTTGCCGAATATGTCGCTCAGGAGCGTAGAAAGCGCAGACGTGGAATTTAGGCTTGTTGCCTTTATTACAAGGACATTGTATGAATATTTGTCAATAATGCCCTCTGCCTGCGTAAGGGGCATAAATATGCTTGTATCAGGGTCTACGAAAAACGACGTCCCGTATTCCCCAAGAACGCCCGTCGGGACTATTGGAACTGTTTTCACTCCGGTAGAAGTCCTTATGCCTGAAAGGTATAGCGGCTGGTCGAGCTCTATGCTTGGGGGCGTGCCAGAAGTCGGATTCACTATGCTGTAGCCCAGGTCTGCCTGGCTAAGCCCGGAATCCGAGTACAATGACCCAGAAGCAAAATCGAGCTTGCCCAAAACTGAGCCTAGGCTGGAATTCTCTATGCCCAAGACTGTCGCAGAGCTCGAGCCTGTGCTGGTGGTTATGTTGGCACTGAACCTGAGCATTGGTATTACTGAGCTTACGTTGGGCAGCGACTCTATCTCGCTTATCTGGGCGTTTGTGAAAATCCCATCTGGCCCTGAAGCTGACATGTATATTGTGGTCGGGCCTATGGTGTCTAATGACTGCGTTATGCTGGCAGTGACTCCAGCTACAAGCGATATGAGAGCGATTATTGTTGCTACGCCGATCATTACAGTAAGTACCGTCAGGCCCGTTCTCAGCTTGCGCTGTGACATTCCCTGTATGCTGAGTTTTATCACGTCTTTAGGGTTCATCGGCTGCGCCTGCTATTTTGCCTGCCTTGTTCTTTTTGCATGATGCTTGCGCCTATAGAACAATCCGCCAATGACTGCAAGTACAACGATTAT
Source organism: Candidatus Marsarchaeota archaeon (assembly GCA_023485295.1). Taxonomy (NCBI): domain Archaea; kingdom Thermoproteati; phylum Thermoproteota; species Candidatus Martarchaeota archaeon. The sequence continues at coordinate 88,648 of JAMCZQ010000001.1, forward strand.
CGCGATTACGTAAAGCAGCGTGCTGCTGCCGTGCCTGTACTTTGCTGCGATGGGATACCCGCCAGCAGTAAAGGCCGTCGAATTTGCAGCAGAAACCGCGAGAGGCAGCTCCAAAAGCGCGCTCTCCTTCTGGTTAAGGTTGTTTATGTATGCAACAGTTACTGGAATTTCATATGCGCCGGGCTTTATGCTCCTGCTAAGCGTAACGCTTATTGTGAATGCTGTCGGCGAATACGTGCCTATGCTCCCAAGAAATGTGGAGTTCTGCCCAAGCACTTCTACGCCATTGGTCGAATGGGTTATAAGCGTAACGGCGCTTGCCGGTATTGAGCCCGTATTGAGCAGCGTGCCAGTAAGCGAAACGACAGAACCAGGGGTAGCTACGTCCGGAAGCTGCGTTGTACCTGTATTTGTTATGTTCACGTAACCTGGCGACAGAAGGCTCAGTGACCTGCTTACGGAATACGGCTGGCCGTTGAGCACATAGCTTAGCTGCGCATCCAGGGTTGCAACGTTTGTGGAAGATGTGATGTACAGGCTAACCGGCACTGAAAAGCTTTTCATTGGCCCTATAGAGCCTATTGAGTAATAGCCGTCGCTGCCTATTATCGTCAATGGCGACGTGGCCGTCAGCTGCAAGGAAACATTGGATATGTTTGAGCTGTCGTTGTTTATTATGTACAGCGAATCGTTCTGCAGCTGCCCTATTGTTATCTCGTTCGATGAAAGCCCTATCGACACCTTATTCGGAGGCGATACGGCGTACATCCCAAAAGTCACTGGCATTGTCTCGTTGTAGCCGTACGCATTCACATATGACACATCAAAAGTCACAGGCACTGTCGTAGACGCAGCGGACGGCGATACGTAAACCGGAACAGTTACTGTTGCGGTAGAATTTGGCAACAGCGTGCCTATCGATGTTGCAGGCCCTGCCTGGCTGACGTAAGTGGTCGTTTCAACCGAAGGCTTTATCGCATATCCGTAGCCGGAGCCCTCATTGCTTACATTAAGCGTTATATAATTTACCTTGCCTGCGGTAAGCTGCTGCGTGGTGTTGAGGTAAAGCTCTGTTGAGCCTTTCAGAGGCACGAAAAACTGCGTGCTGTATTCATAGCCCTCATTGCTGTTTGTATAGTTCCAATACAGGTTGAGCTTTTCATAGGTGCCGCCACTAGGGCCTACGGGCGTGCTGTTGGCTATGTCGAGGTAGTACACGACATTGAAGAAGGAATACGGCTGCACGCTCTGGATGTTGTCGACTGCATATGAAGTGGAGCCGTTCTGGGCAGTGAAATAGCCTACAAGTGGCATGCTTGCCTGCACGTCAACGAGCTCGCAGTTGTTATTGTTGTCTACGGTTATTGTCAAAGGCACATCCTTCTGCCCAGGCCCGGCAGATATGGAACTTATTTGCGATGATTGGTTCTGCTGGTTCAGTTGCGAGGGATAACCCCATTTCACTCCCACTATGTTGAAGCTTGACACAGTATTTGGATTCACGCATGATGAATTTGTAGGGGAAGCCCCAGACATGCCAGAGGCCATTAGCAAGACGGCAAGGCCGAATACTGCCATTGCAGCATATTTTCGCATTATTAACACCTATAGCATGACAAATTTAATTAACACTTCATTGCAGCTGACTGCTTGGCTACAGCTTTTTGACATCGCTAAGCTTTGCCATCATATTTTCCTTTGTTATTAATCCGTCCCTTATGAATATACGCCTTTTTGCAAATATGCCCACTTCCGGATCATGCGTACTGAGCACGATCGTTGTTCCTAATTCCTTGTTGATCCTTTCAAGTATCTGCAGCACAGATATTGCAGACTTCGTGTCCAGGTTCCCTGTGGGTTCATCAGCAAGAATAACCTTTGGATTGTTTACCAAAGCCCTTACCACGGCAACCCTTTGCTGCTCGCCGCCGCTGAGCTCGTTTGGCTTTTTTTCAAGCTTATTGCCCAGGCCGACTTCTTCCATGAACTTAATGGCATTTGCCATTGCCTGCTTGACGTTGCCCTTTGATACCATTGTCGGCAGCATGACATTCTGTATGGCAGAAAGGTAAGACACCAGGTTGTAGGACTGGAAGACGAATCCTATTTCCATATTCCTTAGGTCGGCAAGCTCAGAGCTGCTCATTTCATTGACCTTTCTGCCGGCTATCGTTATTATGCCTGATGTTGGCGAGTCCAAAGTGCCTATGAGGTCAAGAACTGTAGTCTTTCCGGATCCTGAAGGGCCCATAATCGCAACAAACTCGCCTTTTTTAATCTCAAAGCTCACGCCCCTTAGCGCCACGTACGCCATGCCTGACTTGTTCGTATAAACTTTCTGCACGTTCTCGAAGCTTATTATTGTTTCGTTTTTTGTTGCCATTGACAAACGCCTTGAAAATCATCCACACCCGGTTGCATTCCTCTCATTGTAGTATACGGCAATGCCTTTGGAGGTAAATGCTATAATTCTATAATTGCCATTCTTTGATACGGCATTGAGCGCCTGGCCCTGAATCGAATTTGAACTTGTAGAGTACGTGAACGTAGATTCGGAATGCGGAGCCATTTGGTAGCCCTTATTTTCACGGATTGCAGGCATTTCCCACATCGCAGGGCTAAGGCTGCCGTTTTCAAGAACTCCGAAGGAAAGCCCGAAAACCTCCTCTGGCTCATACATTTCAGGAGTCTGCTCAAGCCCGTACGATCCGTGTATTATTACAATCCTGCTTATTCTGTGTGTAACATTTATTTGCATGCGCTTTTGGCTCCAGTTCATGCCATTGTATAACTTTGACACATTTATGGTTAATGTTCCATCGCTGGAATTGTACTCTTCCGCTTCTGCAGAATTGTTTGCTTCGCTGAGATTTGCCTGCATAGCAACCCTCGGACCAAAAATGCATGACAACACTGCAATCCCTTCAAGCGATATTGTGCCATTCCCTGTATTTATCAATGAGGCTTCGAATCCCATAACGCCCTTGTTTGAAGCTATGGATGTATTTTCAATCATTACGCTAGGCCGCCTGAAAAGATATATTATATTCTTGCCGAATAGGCCTATTGGCATTGTGCCATTTGCCATGCTGCTGTTTTCCAAATTTTTCAAAGATGCGTCTTCTGCATGCCTGCTGTTTATGCTGCCCAGCACGCTTGACAGCTTTGGAAGGAATGCGAACGATTCTGCACCTGTAGAGTTCGCAGAAAAATATGGGACGACAACGCTTGACAGATCGATGAGTATTGAAGTTGAAGAGTTCACATTTCCGTTACCTATAACGCTTGTGTAGAAGTGCTTTACCGGTATGGTAAGCTGGTATGTTGCATTTCCTATTTGTATCGAACCTGAGCTTATGTTTATTGAAACGCCCTTTATAACTGCCCCGCTTCTTATTTTTGCCATGGCTATGATTCTTGTCACGTTCACAAGGCTAAGAGCATTTATTGTGCCTGAAGAATTAAGCGTTGCTGTCATGTTAACCCTGTTGTATGTGTAATTTATTATTATTGAAGAATAGTTAAGCAAAACGGAATTAGTTCCTGCGGGAATATAGGGCGGGTCGGTTATGCTGACTGGAACAGACTCAACGCTTCCGGCTGCATGAAGGTACATCAGTAGACCAGCTATTGCAACAATAGAGGCCAGCAAGAAACTTATATACTTTGCCTTTTTATACTTCATATTGCTTGTTGCAACTGTTTCTGGACCCGATACCTTTGCTACATCTGTCAAGGTGTAATGCTTCCATTTTTTGGCATAATCGCTATCCACGAGCCTTATGATGCCCATTTCCGAAAGCTCTTTGAGGTGCTTGTTTATTGTTGAAGGTGCAAGGCCCAGCGCCCTGCTTATTTCGCTAAGCGTATCGCGCCGCTCCCTGATAAGGCTTATTATCTCGCTTTTCGTTTTTCCATACTGCGACATGAAATACAGGGATTAGTTTGTTTTTAATCTTTATATGACTTCCGCAAAGCTTCGCTTTTTATTTCACTTTTTATTTCACTTTTTATTTTGCACAGAAGAGAATTAGAAAGGTATTGTTTTGCTTTTGATGCAGTTATTTCGTCGTATATTTTGAATTTTTACACTAAATATGTTATTTAGCTTTTTATATCACTTTGCATTTTGCACTGCAAGCCTTTAAGCCTGTTTTGATGCCTATTCGGCAGCATTCTTCAGGCTTTCTATTACCTGGTTGATAAAGTTTTGCGCTGCATTTTTTATCATCTGACTCCCAAACGTGGCAGCCATGCCCCCAACATTCACCACAGCTTTCCATGAAATCTCAGAGCTTGCCTTTGTTATGGCTTTTATGTCAAATGTTGCGGTAAAGTCTATTGAGCTTCCAGCACCTGAGCCTGAGCCCTTCAACTCTACATGCGACGGATTATCCAGCTTTAGTGGCTTTAGCTTTACTTTGAATTTTCCCTTTATGAATGACAGCCCAACCATTACATCCATTTTTATTTCATTATTTTCAATCGAATAGTTTTGCATTCCGGGGATTAAGCTTGCCATTTTCTGCGGAGCAGACAAATATTCAAAGATTTTTTCCCTAGGGCTATTCACGTCTATTTTTCCTGAAAATTCCATTCATCCACACCCTTATGCTTATTTTACAATGCCTATCTAATAATCAAACAACAGCTTAAATATGTTTTTCAATAAATCATATATGGATCTGCAGGGTGTGCGTGTGTTTCCTAAAAAATTTGATTATTATTCGCCAAAAACGATAAGCGAAGCAATTGGTCTTATTGATGAATTAAAAGACGCAAAAGTCTTAGCAGGCGGACAGAGTCTTTTGCCTATGATGAAGCTTAGGCTGGCCACGCCTGCTGCCTTAATTGATTTGTCTAATATAAATGGCGAGCTTGGCAGCATAGTGCAAGATAAGTCCTCAGTTGAAATAGGGGCCATGGCGAGGATAGCTGAATTGGCCAAGTCAAAGGCGGTGCAAAAGAGCCTGCCCGCACTGTATGACGCTTCTTTGGTTATTGCAGACACGCAGGTAAGGAACATGGGCACCATAGGAGGAAACCTTGCCAATGCAGACCCTAACAATGACATGCCAGTGGTAGCGCTTGCATTAAACGCCAAAATGGAAGTACGTAATAAAAATGGCAAAAGGCTTGAAAGCGCAGACGGCTTTTTTGTAGGGCCGTATACTACAAAAATAGCTGAAAACGAACTGCTGACAAAAATAATCTTTCCTGTAGAGCATGGCAGATTCGGCAGCGCGTATTCGCGCATAGAGCGCAGGATAGGCGATTATGCGCTGGCTGCTGCAGCCACGTCGATAAAGCTTGAAAGCTCGGGCAAGGTAACCGATGCAAGAATTGCAGTTGCAGGCATATCGATGAATGCAATAAGGCTTGAAGCGGTAGAAAAGGCACTTATAGGAGCAAAGCCGGATCAAAAAACTACAAATGAAATAACGCTGAAAACCGTGAAGGACATTGATGTAGAAGACAGCTACTATGCCACGGCTTCTACAAAACGCATGGCTGTTGCTTATGCTGTGCAAAAATCTTTGGACAAGGTATATGAACGTGCAAAGGCGAAAAAATGAAGGACATAGAAGTTTCGATAAGAATAAACGGATCGCTATACAAGAAGCGCATAGAGCCAAGGCTGCTGCTTGCGCATTTCATACGCAACAAGGTCGGCCTTACGGGAACCCATATAGGATGCGATACGACAAACTGCGGCGCATGCACTGTGCTTCTAGACGGGAAGCCAGTGAAATCCTGCACTGTTCTTGCTGCGCAGGCAAATGGGCATTCGATTACAACGATTGAAGGCCTTTCAAAAACCAAATCATTGACAAAGCTCCAGAACGAGTTCGTTAAGGAGCAAGGCCTTCAGTGCGGATTCTGCACTCCTGGAATGATAATGGAGGGCACTTACATAATAAATGAGTACAAGCATCCAACAGAAGAACAGATAAAAGAGGGCTTGTCAGGCAATCTGTGCAGATGCACAGGCTATGAAAGCATAATCAAGGCCATAAAAAATGCATCTGGCTCGGCAGGTCGAAAAAGGTGAGATATTGGAAAGGCTAGAGCGTTTTGTTGCAGGAGAAGGAAATTATGTAGATGACATATATGTTGAAAAGCCTTTGTACATGGCTGTCCTGCGAAGCCCATATGGAAGGGCAAAGATAAACAGCATAAAAGGCGGGATGAATTTTCACGACATCGACAAGGTGCTGATGTCTGTCGGTGAGGGCGCATCAGAAGGCAGAAAGGCCATAATGCACCCAGTATTTGCAAAAAGCACTGTCAATTATGTCGGCCAACCGGTTGCTGCGGTTTTTGCAGAGGATCCTTACGAGGCCGAGGACATGCTTGAGACTGTAGAAGTGGACTACGAGCCTTTGGATGCTGTCGTAGATCCTGAAGCGGCCATAAAGGCAAAACCCATACACGAAGGAATGAAAAGCAATGTGCTGTCCGACAGATATATAGGCAAAAAGTTCAACATAGACGCAGATATTGTATTGGAGGACCGCTTGGAGAACCACAGGATAGCGACAAATGCAATCGAGCCGCGCGGCATACTTGTCAACTACGTATCCGGCAATCTGGTTATATATGCCTCAACGCAATCAGTGTTCAGCATGAAAAATGGCATATGCGGCACGCTTGGGCTCGATGGCGACAAGGTAAGGGTGATACAGGCAGACACTGGCGGCGGCTTTGGGCTAAAAGGAGGCGTGCAACCGGAATACCCTATCGCGGCTTATGCTGCGCTGCATTATAAAAGGTCGGTCAAGTGGATAGAAACGAGGAGCGAACACCTTATGGCGGCTAATCAGGGCCGTGGCGCAATAGGCAAGATGAAGCTTTATGCAAACAAAGATGGACGCATGCTCGGCATAGAGGGCGAGATCGTAGTAGACGCTGGCGCATATGCCGGAGGCATGGCCGAATTCGGGCCTGGCTTCATAGCAATGCAGCTTACTGGCCAGTATGGGATAGAAAATGGCTATGTGCATGCGATTAGCGTGCTTACTAACAAGGTGCCATACGGCCCTTACAGGGGTGCAGGAAGGCCTGAAGCGGCATTCTTCATGGAGCGCATGGTCGACATGCTTGCAGACAAGATTGGCATGGACGATGCAAGGATCAGGCTGCTTAACTCTACCAGGACACAGTTCAAATCTCCATTGGGGCTTGAGATAGATGCATCAAAGCCATTCATGGAAAAAGCCATAAAAAAGCTGGGCTACTCAAAAAGCGGCAATAAAAACGCAGGCCTGAGCTTATTTGTTCTTGTGCCTGGAGCAGCTCCTGGAGAAAGCGCGAGGATTGCAGTACAGGATGGAGCCGTGCATGTCTGGCTCGGGAGCAATCCACACGGACAGGGGCACGAATTCTTTGTGAAGAACCTGCTCAGCAAGGAATTCGGCATTCCAAAATCAAAGATAACGCTTGAAGTAACCGACACGGAAAAGATAAAGAGCGGCATAGGCACTTGGGGAAGCAGATCCGCAATGGTCGGCGGCGCAGCTGCAGTTACTGTTGCAAGGGCCATAAAAGAGGAAGTTGCCAAGAGGAATGGCAGATACTCGCCAAAAGCGCTTCTGGCAGGCGATTACGACCATTTCGAATTTTACAAGTACAATGGCAGCATAAACGCTTTCGGTGCTAACCTTGCGTTCGCGCATGTGGAAAGCATAGGCAGAGTGCGCGTTGACGAGGTGAGGGCGTTCTATGATGTAGGCAATGCGCTTGACATGGGCATGGTAAAAGGCCAGATAAGCGGTGGCATTGTACAGGGTGTTGGCCAAGTGGCAGGTGAAGAGGTCATATACGATTCTAACGGCCAGCTTCTCACGTCAAGCATTTCTGCTGCGGGACTTGTAAGGGCTGCCGCAATACCAAAAATGCGCATAGCAGTGGACCAAAATCCATCAAGCCTTCCGCACAAGGCCAGGGGTCTCGGCGAAGCGCCTACCATAGGCACGCCTGCGGCAGTAGTCAGATCAATTGAAAAGGCATCGGGCAGGCGCATAAGGGAAACGCCGATTACTGAAGACGCATTACTTTAATCCTGCATCCTTGAGCAGCTCTTTCAGGTAGCCTGCATCTACGGAAAATGAGCCGATAGCCAGAAGCCTGTATTTCCTGCCTGCTCTTGCTATGACAGTAACGGCAGCATTCTTAGTCGTGATGCCTTTGCCTGAAAATGCGTCATAGCCTATTATGCTTCTTGCAAAATAGCTTATTGTAGATTCATGGCTCACTATCAGTGACGTGGTGCCTTCTGGAACAGATTCTGCAAATGAGCCTACCCTGTGCACCATCGAATCAAACGACTCGATGTAGCTGGCAAATTTGCGCTTCTCGAGCATTGGCAGTTCCCATGCGCCGTCGTTGGCATTTTTTCCTTCAAGCTTACCGAAGCCGCGCTCAGTAAGCCTTTTGTCCACATTTATTTGAAGGCCATGGTATCTGTTGAGTATGCGTGCAGTTTCAAGCGCACGCCTGATCGGGCTGGAATAGAGCACGTCGAAATGCACATCCTTAAGCATCTTTGCAGTCCTGAGCGCCTGAGCCTTGCCAGAATCTGTCAATGGATAGCCTTCGGTAGTTGAAGCGAGAATGTCCCTAGCATTGCTTTCTGCTTGTGCATGCCTTACAAAAACCAAGACTCTCATAAAAGCACTTTTGCAATCTCATCTATTTGCTCTCTTCTTTTTCTTCCGTGTCATCGTCCCTGCTTCCGAAGAATACAAGCTTGTTGACGAAGTTAAGCCCTGGCCAATACCTTTCCTCCTTGTTGTAGTCCCCGCGCATGTTGTAGCCGCGCTTCTCCCAAAATCCAGGCTTGTTTTCTTGCATTACCTCTATGCCGTCCAGCCATTTGGTGCTCTTCCATAAATACAGCGTCGGTATAAATGCCCGCACAGGGCCACCATGGTCCTTCTCCAGTGGAAGACCGTTGAATTTGAATGCCACCATGCATTCATCGTTTACGTACTCCGTAGGCACGTTTGCAGAGTAGCCCACATACGAAGAGCGCAGCATCAGGAATTTCCCTTTCGGCTCTGCCATGCTTAGTATATATTTAAGCTGAATGCCCTCCCACTCATCGCCAATCCTTGACCACCTCGTGACACAGTGTATATCGACAGTCTTCTTTATCATCGGCATTGACATGAGCTGCTCCCAGCTGAAAGAGAGCTCATTCTTCACTGCTCCGTATACCCTGAGCCTGTAGGACTTGAGGTCTATGCTTGGGGCCACGCTTGCGCTGAGCACAGGGAAGTTTTTTGTCAGTATTTGGCCGTGTGGAAGGCTTGGCATTGCAACATCAGCTATCATTTTTGTTTACGCGATTTTCGCTTGACATGCTTTTGCTTATGCACCGCTTATTTATCGCACAAGAAATTATAATAGCCTGCTTATTTTTATTTTTGTGCAAGTAACAGATATTGCTTTAATTCTTCCTTTTATTATAATAAATCGATATTGATGCGTGCGGCTATTCTTGCATTGACCTTAGTCTTGCTTATGCTTGGAAGCACTGGCCATTATAGCTATGCTGCTGCATCAAATTCAAACTTGGATGCTAGCGTCAATGTGCAATGCCCATTCGCGCTAAAGCTCGGGACGCAGGGAGTTTACGCTACCGCGGTGGCAGAAGCGAATTTCACAATTGCGACACTGTACAACTGCACCATAAGCGATATCACCGGGAATTTTTCCATACTCTACCCAAACGGCACTGCCGTATACAGCCTTTACACAAAGGGCATAAATGCAAGCGAAGAGCCCACCCTGTATAAGTTTTATTTCAATGCTTCAAAAATCCCCTCAGGCACATACAATGCTGAGATTTCATTTTCCCTTGCAAATTTCACAAACACTTCTTCTACAAAGATCCTGATAAACAGGCCAGCGAATGTGACGATAACAAATTTTTCCACAAGCAGCCTGGTAACCCAGCATGGCATACAGTATTTTGACATAGGCATAAAAAATAACGGAGGCTTCGCAATATCCAATGCCATAAGCTGGCGCATCAGGGTTGTCGAGCCTTCCAACGCCACCATAGGCTCAGTATCGAACTATTCATTATCACCGCTCCAGAACCTCAGCATCAGGGTAGCTGCCGCCAATACCACCGCCCTGCCTGGCGTGTACAAAGCGTTGCTGAATGTCAGCTACAGCGTAAACGGAGTGCTCCACAGCAAGCTCTTTTCGCTTAATTATACTGTTAGAGCTTTGCCTACGCCTGCGCCGCCGAAAGTTTCAGTGACTGTGCTGCCTGAATTCTCAGTGATGTCCTATCCTTTCGCGGTATCGCTGTACAACGGCGGCTCCCAAAGCTATCTGATAGACATGAGGAACAACGCCAACGTTACGGAATATTTCAATCTGAGCGTTCCTACACCTGATGGCAAATTCATCAACCTTTCGGCTTACAAGATTGCGATACTGCCGAAGCAGACTGTAGGCATAAGCGCGCTTATAAGCGCACCCTCAGATGCAAGCCCCGGCCAGTATGAAATACCTATCAATATAACGGCTTATATAAATCACACCTATGCGCACGAGCTGCTTTTCACCACGTTGAATATATTAAACTACTCGACCGGGCTGCCAGCAGTCAGCATAACCCTGTCGAATAACACTAATGATGCATCTGGCGTAGTTGAGATAACCAACCCAACTGGAAGCAACATGACTAACGCAGTGGTAAAGACAATGCTGCCTAAGCCGATAGCGCACATGCAGCAGCAGATAAGCGCGTACGGCCTGCCATACAGCATAGGGACTGAAAACGGCAGCTATGTCATAACGTGGTACGTGAGCTCGCTGCCTAAGCTGTCAAGCACATACGGGTACTTTTCCATAAGCAACATAACGAGCCAGACGCTCCTGACCCAGGTGTCTGGCATTGTGTCTGTACCAAGCGTTCCAACTTCGACAAGCCTGCTCAGGATAATCGACATAAATGTACCTGAATTCTATGCCAACAGCACTAACCTCATAAGTGCAACGATATTCTATTCTGGAACAGCAACACAGCAGATAAGCGCATACATGAGCGGGCAGGCAGGAGTAAGGATATACAATGCTTCGCAGTACGCCAACGCCACGCCGAACAGCGCAGTGCAATTCAATTTCCCAGTGCGCATAAGCGAAGCGGGCACACAGCTGCTAGGCTTTCGTGCATCTACAAGCGGCGCAAACATAACAGAGAGCATACCAGTGGTGGTGCTGCCTAAGCAGGTGAGCACAACAGTGCCGCCAACAGTAACCACGGTAAAGCCTTCTATAGTCACGGCAAAAAACATTGCCAGCTATGTGGAGATTGCAGCAATAATACTAATAATAGCTATAATTATAATAGGCATAGGAATGCTTATGAATAGGCCAAGGTATAACAAAGACAGGGCTGAAAAGCTAAGGACCATAAAGAATGCAATAAAAAGGGAGTAATATGTCGCCGTATATGATAAGGATTTCTTCGCAGAAGGGCGGCGTGGGGAAAACTACAATAGCGGTAAACCTCGCAGTTGCACTGCAGCTCATGGGCTACGACACGCTGCTTGTTGACGGCGATACCGTAAACCCGTCAATAGGCTTCCATCTTGGCTTGGAGGACGTGAACCAGGGCACTTGGAACCTGCTCAACGGCAGTGCAAAGCTCGTGCAGGTGAGGGTTACGCACCAGCCAAGCGGCCTGCACGTTGTGCCAGGGGCGCTGACCCAGCAGGAGTATATTGTGGATGACAAAATGCTTTCTAGATTTCACTCGGTAATAGAGCCCACAAGCTACAAGTTTGTCATAGTAGATACAATGCCAGGCTACACGTCAGAGCACATGGGAAATTATTACGATGAGGCTCTGCTTGTGTCGACTCCGGAAATGGCGAGCGTAGCAAACATAATAAGGCTGTCCACGTGGTTTGACAAGATGCACCTTAAGCACAGCCTTGTCCTCAACAAGATAAAGAACAAGCGCTACGAGCTCAGCGTCAGGGAGATAGAAGAGATGTACGAGAACAAGATTTATGCAAAGCTTCCTGACGATGACGTTGTGCCGCTAAGCATAGAGGAGCACATACCTGCATACATGTTCAAGAAGAGGTGCAAGTTCTCCAGCGCAGTAGGCAGCCTTGCTGGATTCTACGCCGCAAAAGTCAGCGATCAGGTTAGTTCAGGCGCAGTAAAAAGGCGCCGACGTATCTTCGGCTTGCGCCCAGGCTAAGTTTATGAGTGTATGCTGTTTAGAGCCTCGGCAGCATATTCCTGGTACGGATTCAAATTGTCAGTTAGCGGTTCGTATCCGCTTGCGTTAACGTTTTTGTACAAAAGGCCTTCAAGTGCATAAATCGTCTTCTGTGTGGAGTTGGTAGAATTTGCGAACAGCGCAGGAAGATTGCTTGGTATGTTCAGAACGCTATGGTTGCTCGCTATAATCACAATTGTCTGGTATGCGGAAAGATTGCCTTCCGGATTTAGCGGGAAAACGTATAGATACGGGAATACTGCATTGTAAGTTTGATAAACTGCCTTGAAAGGCGCAGAGTATGGGCCCGCAACAGGGCTCTCGAGCACCTGAATTACAGAACCGTTCTTCGTAAGGTGAGCCTTCATCTCCTGCACGGCCTGAATGCTTGCCAGCTGGAACGGCATTGAGATCGAAGAGCCGAATGCATCCATTATTATAAGGTTGTATTTTTCTTTATTTGTCCTTAGAAAATAGCGTGCATCTTCAGTGTAAATCTTTATCCTGCTGCTGTGGGGCAGGTCAAAATATTTGTACGCCAGGCGCACTATGTCAGGATCTATCTCGACGGCAGTTATGTTCGCATTCGTGTCCCTGTATAGGTTTAGCACGTCGGAACCGCCTCCGAGGCCGAGCACAAGCGCGTTTCCGTCATGATTGGGCCACTTGTCATATATCAATTGCGTGTATTCCTCATAAACGCCCGTGGACGTATAGTTGCTTATATAGTCTATCGTCTGGAGTGCAGTGTCGGCCCTAAGCGCTATTAGCGTGTTGTTTCCTGAATTGTACTTAAGGACCTGCAGGTAATAATAGGGGGAATATCCCGAATAGAGAACGCCAGCGCCTGCCGGCTGCGCAAAAACCACCTGAAGTGCCACTATGACGATGGCTGCAGCTATGATTGGAGCAGCTTTGCGCCCAAATATGATTATGCCTACCAGCACCAGGATTATGCCTCCGGAGAAAAAGCTCGTATTCAGGCCTATGCTTGGGACAAGGAAGTATCCTGTCAGGAACGCTCCGAGTATGCTTCCGACAGTTTCTATGGCCGCCACGTCGCCAGCGTTTCCTCCGACCTTTTCTACTTTGGTTGTCTTTAGCCTTATGGCATAAGGCAGAACGGCCCCTAGAAGAAAGTTTGGAGCTGCGAACAGGACGATCGAAGCCAAAAGCGCACCGTACTCGTAGCCCACACCAATGCTGTAGCCTAGCACACTGCCCGAGAATGACGGAAGCAGGCACATATATATACCGGATACTATTAGGAATAGGCTCAGGTGCCTCTTGTCCGGGCCCCTGTCAGCAAGCCAGCCACCGAAGTAATATCCTATCGCAATGCTTGCCAAAACAACGACTATCATGTCGGTCCAACTGTATAGCGTGTCGCCAAGATACGGTGCGATAGCCCTTACCCCTGCTATCTCTATGAACATTATCATAAATCCTGCAATAAATACGGCCACTTCCAGCTTTCCAAATTTCATGCCATCATCAAGAATCTTCGCATAGGTTTTATAATATTTTGAAGCAAGTGCTACTGTTTTTTACGAATATATGCACTTATCAGATTAAGAACTTTTCTGTAATGCATGCGCTTTGATGTGCTACCGATATGCGCTGGCAATCCTGTTATAACTCCGTTAGGGTTATTCAGACCTATTAAGGAATCGGGTCTTGTGCAGGGTTGGCCTTAGATATCCTTTTATACTTTTTTTGCCTTCTATAAAGCAGGTCAATATGTCAGGAATTTCATCTGGCGTGCTGGCGCTTCTAGCGTTAGCTGTTCTAGTATCTGCAGCCATGCTTGTAGCTATGTTGCCAGATATGAACGGCCAAGCATCAAATGCCAGGTTGAATTACGCAAGCTTTTCAGGTTCCAACGAAACTAGCTCTTCAAACACTCTATCACAAAATACCCCAGCAAACGCGTTAACCACGTCTGCAACAACGTCCACTTCGACCACAACAACGATTCCGCAAGCAAACCTGTATGCAATCACATTCAACACTATCCCTGCAACAGGCAGCATTGTTTTCAATAGCAATACGTACACTAACGGAAACACCATACAAGTGGCAGCAGGCAGCTACAATGCCAATGCAATTGCACCTGCTAACTTCACATTCAGCGATTGGTCATATACTGGCAATCTGACAGTTGCGAGCCCTACAGAACCGAATGCAATTTTTTCTGTTTCAGGAAACGGGATAATCACTGCAACTTTTAACGCTTTGACTACTTCTACATCTTCAACCTCTACTATTGTCTCTACAGTTCCACCTACAACTTCCAACACGAATTCGAACCAGCAAACGGCCAACACTATAAATATGCAAACCGTAAACTTTTCTATTTCACCTACAACCGGCAAACTGGTGCTAAATACAACCATAACCGGTCCAAAGGTGGAGCTTAACTCAAAAACCGGCGTTGTACGCAGCCTGGTAGTGGCTCTTAAAAGCAACGGAATAAGCGTAGGGATAACGCTGACGAACCAAAGCGCACTGCCCCAGCAGCTGCCAGAGCTGCCAAAGCCTTACTATGAGTATATACACGTGAACGGCACTGTAATAAAAGGGCCCACTGGCGTTGCTGCTTCTGCAGTTTCAGGATTTCCAAAAGAGAACGACATCGATGCATACATAGCCAATGTAACATATAATTTTATTGTACCTGCATCGTGGCTTGAAAAATACAATATAAGCCCAGGCAGCGTCGTACTTTTCAAATATTTTGGCAATACCAGTCAGTGGAAGGTTCTGCCTACCGAACTTACCGGCAGCAATGGAATAGATTACTCTTATTCTGCCCTATCTGATTCATTTTCCTCATACGTGGTGGGCTTTACCACGAACAGCAGCACTTCAACTACAGGGCGTTCGCTCTCTTTGAATGTAGTTGGCAAGTACAGGACATACCTCTGGGCCGGCGCCGGCCTTACTGAGGCTACTGGCGGTCCTATGTCTGTGCTAACATGCGGCACATGGTCCATAAACGCGACCGCAATTGTCCATTCGGAACTGTGTGCTCCTTCGGCTATGACACCGATGGCAAACGTTACAGTCATTGCGAATTCGACTTCACACGTGGGAACATTCACTGGCGATTCCGACACTGGCGGAGCCGATAACTACACCGTATTGGCAGGCATTGGCGCCAATGTCATAATGGCGTATAAGGCGTTCGAGACTACTACAAATACATCGGATTCACTGAGCTTCACAACGACCGCTGCGAACAGCGTCGTATTCCTGCTGTTTGGCACATCAGGATTTGACTCTGAAATATCAAGCCTGACTCTGCCTACAGGATGCAAACAGCAGGTCCTAACAACAGTGGCCAGCACTGACGGAAGCGCGGCGATAGCAAACTGCTCAATTGCTACTGCGGGGACCTACACTGCAAGCGCAACGTGGGCAGGCACGACCACACTTGACGTGATATCTTCTGCAGCTATAGGTTTTGCACCATACTCTGTGACATTCGACAGCTCTCCTTCATCAGGCACGATAACGGCTGAAGGCCAAACATATACCAATGGCGAGTCAAATAACATAATAGGCACAGGCACCATAACTGCAAATCCGCCTACTGGATACAAGTTTGCCAAGTGGCTTGCAAGCAATTCAAACATCACATTTGGCAGCAACACATCTGGCTCCACAACGTTCACTGTGGAAGGCAACGGCATAATAACTGCAGTGTCTTTCGAACCGGCCCCGGTGTCAGTTACTTTCAACGACTCTCCAACAACCGGGTACATGGTGGTAAACGGCACAAAAAGGACAAATGGAGCGGTTGGGACCTTGACAACCGGCACACAGTATACCGCAAACGCTGTTGCGCCCTCAGGATTCAACTTTGCAAGGTGGGTCTTTTATCCTAGCGCAAACGCCACGATAAGCAATTCCATATCGGCAAATACTTCGATAATTATATATGGCACAGGTACGTTGAAGGCGTTTTTCAGCCCTCCTGGGATTGACCTTGGCGTTCCATTAACTACTAGCAGCACAACTTCTACTACGGGGTCTTCGCTCTCTTTGAATGTAGGCGGCAATTATAGAACATACTTATGGGGCGGAAGCGGATTAAACATTGACCAAAATGGCCCTATGTCTACGTTAACATGCGGCACATGGTCCATAAACGCGACCGCAATTGTCCATTCGGAACTGTGTGCTCCTTCGGCTATGACACCGATGGCAAACGTTACAGTCATTGCGAATTCGACTTCACACGTGGGAACATTCACTGGAGATTCCGACATTGGCGGAGATACTTATAATTATTCAGTATTGGCTGGCATGGGTGCAAACGTATTAATGGCCAATAAGGCGTTCGAGGCAACTACAAAAACCTCTCCATCAATAAACTTCACAACGACCGCTGCGAACAGCGTTGTATTCCTGCTGTTTGGCACATCCGGCACAGGCTCTGAAATATCAAGCCTGACTCTGCCTACAGGATGCAAACAGCAGGTCCTAACAACAGTCACAGTGAACGGAAGCGATGCGATAGCAAACTGCTCCATTGCTACTGCGGGGACCTACACTGCAAGTGCAACGTGGGCAGGCACGACCACACTTGACGTGATATCTTCTGCAGCTATAGGTTTTGCACCTTATGGAGTTACACTAGATGATAGTCCGTCTGGCGGTACTATAAGCGTAGCTGGCTCAACCTATTCATCAGGAATTATTGCACCGATAATAGGCACAGGCACCATAACTGCAAATCCGCCTACGACAGGCAATTGGTCTTTTGGTTCATGGAGCACTAGTAATTCTAATCTTACAGTATTAAGTGACACTTCAAATCCAACAGGATTAACTGTTATGGGTAGCGGAGTGATTACTGCGACGTGGAATGGATTGGCGAAATTCATAGAAAGCGGCTTGCCCAGCGCAACAACATGGAATGTGATATACGACAGCATATTGAATTCTTCAAGTACAAACACAATTTTGTTTTCAGTAGCGCCGGGAACATATTCCTTTTCTGTGGCTAACCAAGTGGTCAACGGTGCGACGTATATACCAACCCCTTCAACAGGCACACTATACTCCACTAACGCAATAGCCATAAATTTCGTCTCCACAACATCTACTACCACCACTACTACAACATCTACTTCAACAACTTCCACATCCACAACGTCTACAACATCCACTTCGACAACAAGTACAAGCACAACTAGCTCTGTGACTACAACAATCTATTCGAATGAATACGTCACATATGCAAATGAAATATCATCGTCTAACTCGTCATTGGACCTTCCCCCAGGCTACAAGACATATTTTTACCAGATTGCATTAGGGACTTCGGATTTAATAAATTATAATTTAAATGCAAAAATTAATTGGACGACGATTGAGAATTATACTACGACATACACAATACAATTTACGCTAGCAGAGCCATCGAAATTCATGCCTGTACGAGCAAGTACATTTGCAGATTACTCTAAAGAGCTGCAATTTCTAACTAGCCAGGTCACATACTACTTTAATTACACAAATATAGGGGATAGCACAGAACACGTAGGCACGGCCACGGAAGGTTTTACAAGCGGCGAAAGCCGTTATACCTCTCTTAGCGGAATAGGCATAGATCTGCTTCCTCAGAACGGCCAGCTGTTCGATACAAGCGGGCCTTCGTCTACATCGCCAACATTGAGCTTTACGGTTTCCAAAAATAACAGCTTTGCAATATTGATGTATTCTGCAGCTTATAACAGATCATTTTCTATAACCTATCCCGCAGGATGTTCGTTGATAGACAATGTCAGTGACAGCACTGGAATCGGCACAACGGCAATAAGCCTGTGCAGGCTTAATGCGGGATCGTATTCCACTTCAATGCATCCAAAAACGAATGACACATATTCTATGGTCTCATATGTATTCCCTCCGTATAGCGTGACTTTCAACGATAATCCAACCAGTGGCAGCATAAAATTGAATGGCACGCAATATTCAAGCGGCAGCACTGAAGAGCTGCTTGGCAGTTATAATATTACTGCGGTTGCACCATCGGGCTATTCGTTCAGCAACTGGTCAGTCAGCAATTCAATAAATTTGACAGTTACAAACCCGACTTCATCTGTAACTACATTGATCGTAGCCGGCAACGGCATAGTGACTGCAAACTATAAGACCACAGTTACTGAAACATGCACCATATCGCTTTCAGCCAACTCGATAAGCTTCGGAACGCTAGATGCAAATGCCAGCGTTGCAACGGATTATGACGTGACTGACACCAACCTTGGCAACAATGCCGCATACATGCTTGTTTACGGAGGCAACTGGATCGGCACGGGAACTTTTGGAGTCAGCAATACCCTATGGTCGCCTTTAGAAGGCATTCCTTTTACAACAGCAAACGGGCTTGAATTAACTCCAGTGAATACATCAATAACAGTGCCAGCAAGCACTAGCAACTCCATATATTTTGGCCTAAAAGTTCCTGGAGGCGCACGTCCTGGGCCTTACACTCAGAACATAATCATAGAAAACAGCTGCTGATTCGTTACTGAGCCCGTAAAAAGGTTTATATAGCTATGTTATGAAAGCTTAATGGGCGATTATATATGAAAGCCATATACGGCGCTACAGTTTCCATACTCATAGCGGTTGCGGTATTAGCAATGTCGCTTTTTGCAATAAACTTTGCAAATGCACAGAGCAGCAGCAACAGCCTGACTGCAAACGTCAATGTAGGCAATGTGATATATCTTACAGTAAAGAACGCAACAAGCGGAAACATAATAAGCTTTGGCTCTATATTTCCGGGCAGCTCTTATGATACGAACGTTCTGGTAACAGACACTGATAATGGAGGGAACATAGGGGCAAACGTCTTGGTTGCTGGAAGCAACTGGCTTAATGCATCTACAAGCAACTCTTTTGGCGTAAGCAACACGCTGTGGAGCGCATCTTCATTAAGCACGCCTGGCGGCACTGGCCTAACAGGCGCTTTTGCAAATACTGGAGTATTCATAAGTGCGCCGAGCTTATCTACGCCTTCGGAATCCAACACTGTATATTTTGGCATTACTGTTCCTGATGGCACGGCTCCTGGAAACTACATACAGACCATATCCTTCGAGAATGAGAACGTATCACAAGGCATATACAACAAAAGCTCAACCGCTAATGCGATTACTGCAAAGGTTAACGTCCAAGGCACTTGCTATATATCATTATCTCCGAACACCATAAGCTTCGGGTCGATACCTGCATCTGCAAACGTTCCTACTAATGTGCTGGTCACTGATTCCGATACTGGCGGGAACGTGGCTTCTAAGCTGCTGGTCGAAGGAAACAACTGGGCCCAGACTACAAATGACCTTGTTACATTCGGGGTAAGCAACACGCTTTGGAACCCTACTTCGCTTACTGTTTATTCAGGAAACGCCCTTTCGAACACCTTGTTTGACACAGGCATAATAATACCTGCACCTAGCGCTGCACAAACAACGACAAGCAATTCCATATACTTCGGCTTGGGCATACCTGGCGGAACGCCTGCAGGGACTTATGAGCAGACGATAACAATAGAGAACAGCTGTTAAGTGTTGAGATGGATTTAAAACATGCAGCATTGGCATTAGTGGTTTTACTTTTCGCTCTTAGTACAGTGTCATACGCGCAGCTGGGCGAGCAGGCAGGCGAGCCCTTCTTCAACATAAGCGTAGGAAGCAGCTCAACATTCAACTACTCAATCCTGAATTCTGGCTCGACTCCGATAAATTACACAGTCATACTGCCTAAGCTTAATACAATACCGCACAATGCCACGCCTACGGTCACGGTAACGCCCATGAATGGCACGCTTGGCCCCAGTTCCCAGCAGGTAATAAGCATAAGGGTGAGCATACCTTCAAGCGACAAGCCCCACCTTAAATGGCAGGGCATCCTGTCAGTTGTCGAGACATCCGCTGCAACAAACATAACAAGCGGTGCAGGAGCGGTGATAAGGGCAGGTGTTGCGAAGATCGTTACAATAGAATCTGAGCCATCCAAAGGCCTTCCGCTGATATACTATATGGTAGCAATACTGGCTGTGATAATAGTAGTCGTAGTTGCAGTGTATGCCAAGTTCTCGGTGCGCAGGTCTCGTGCAGCACAAGCCAGGCATGCAGCCAAGGCTGCTGAGGTAAAGGCAAAGATCAAAGGCACTGCCCATGTTGCGAAGAAATCCACACGCAGGAAGACCAGAAGGAAAACGTCAGGGAAACCGCGCCGCACGGGTGCGAACGCCAGGAAGAGGAAGAGAGCAAAGCCTGCGACGCGAAGAAGTAGACGAAGACGCTGATTATGCATAGGCTTCAAAGCCTATTCCTTATAACTCTGCAATTTAGCGAAAGCATTAAATTGCTTTCCAGCTCATTATGGAAGGGCACTCGGCCTCTCTCCATTATAGGCAAAAAGGTGGAAAGATGGCCAAAAAGGAGCTAGTGTGGAAAGACATAAAATCGCCAGGAGGCGATGCAGATCTCTTTGTATTGGAAGGCAGAAAATACCGTATTGCGGAATCGCTGAAAGAAGACCAAGGTTATGGCGAATGCAAGCGCCTATGCAGGGTATCTGATCTGGATTCCAGTGGCAAGGACGAATTTGCAGTGATTTCAGCCTTCATCAGGACTGAAAATGGCGCATTCGTGCGGGGCAGAGCAATACTGTCAAAACCGGTCAGCGACATAGGCTCTGCAATTGAAATGTTCGAAAGCACAAGGTAATCAGCGTAAATGGGCTCAGGCACACATTGCAGCAACAGGCACTGCTTTAAGCGCATTTTCTGAAATCGTGAACATCGCCATTGTCTAATCTCTTGCCTTTTCAGTCCCTGCAGGCAAAGTCCCAAAATTGCCAGTAACTATTTTATTAGTTGTTTGAGAATAAGGGCTTACTAGAATAATAGGCATAAGCATGGAGCGAAGCGGGTCAATGCAATCTGCATGCTTATGTTGGGGGTCCGCTAGCTTTTGTGAAGAATGGGGATTATATATCGATAGACTGCGATAGGGGCACGCTTGAGCTAGAAGTAGACAAAAATGGAATGAACCTAAGGCGCAGTAGGTGGAAACAGCCTGAGCTAAAGCACAAATCGGGGCTATTGGCCCAATATGCTATGCTGGTATCTGGCGCTTCGGAAGGGGCTGTGCTGAATCCATAAATACTGTGATACCTGGCAAAATTATAAGCCACATGAAACAATAAATTGCGTTGGTTTAAGGCAATGATATTAATACATGCATTTGCTGCTATTGTGACTACGGGCTTCGCTGCATAGACAACACAATATTATCTTGCTGCAAATCACAGTTCAATGAACAGACAGACTGCAGTAGTTTGAATATTATGTGCGTTGCCACGCCAAAAAAAGCATAAAATAAACGCATTTTTCAGTAAAACTTAAAACATGTGTCAATTAAATTAATCTGCAATTATAGCATTTGCAATCGCAGGCCGGCATAACCAGCATAAAACATGCCAAAAGGTGCATTATGAACGCCACCAGAGAAAACATGATACTTGCAGTAGTGGTAATAGGAACGCTGATGGCTTCCATTGACTCTACGATAGTGCTTCTGGCATTTCCTGCTATGACTCAGGCGCTGCATTCCACAATAGCCACTATAATATGGGTCATACTAATCTACATGATAGTGGTCGCGGTCTTTTCTACACAGTTAGGCAGGATAGGCGACATATACGGAAGGAGCAGGATGTTCAATCTCGGCTTCGTTATTTTTACAATAGCATCTTTCCTGTGCGGCATTGCCCCAACAGACATAAGCCTTATAGCCTTCAGGGCCATACAGGCAGTTGGCGGAGCACTTATATCCTCAAACAGCAGCGCCATAATTGCAGATACGTTCGAGAGGCATAGGATAGGAAGGGCTTATGGCTACACGTCGATGAGCTGGAACATAGGTGCGCTACTAGGCATACTCCTTGGCGGCATAATAACCACGTTTATAGGCTACAGGTACATATTCTTTATAAACGTGCCTATAGGCATTGCCGCAGTTGCGCTCGGATTAAAGTATATAAAGGACAACAACAAGTCTGCAGATAGGGTAGACCTGCCAGGCATGGTTGCACTTGGAATCGCAATTGCCTTGATAGCTTATGCCGGCATAAACTACGCTTCAGTTGGGGTCAGCTCCCTGAATATATCAATGCTTGTTTTGGGCATAATCGCAGCAATCGCATTTGCAATCATAGACAAGAGAGTCAAGATGCCAACAATAAATTTCAGCATGTTCAGGAACAGGGTTTTCAGGAACTCATTGTTTGCATCGCTATTCCAGGGCTTGGGCTTCATGGGCGTGACGTTCCTTTTGATAATGTACCTGCAGGGCGTGCGAGGGTATTCGCCATTGTATGCATCGCTCGTGCTTTTCCCAGGGTATGTGGTAAGCGGAGTTCTTGCCCCGTACATGGGCAAATATTCAGACAAGTTCGGGGCTAGGCCCATAGCAACAGCAGGCATACTATTCATGATTGCAGGGGTGCTATTCTACATATTCGTGCTTGGAGTGAATACGCCAATTTACTATGTTGTTTTAGGGACTATAATAACAGGGTTCGGAGGGGCAATGTTCTGGCCTTCAAACAACAGCGCAGTCATGGCAAACGTCACTGGCGAGCTGCGCGGCGCTGCATCAGGCACGCTAAGGCTTTTCAGCAGCCTTGGCTTGATAGGCAGCTTCGTAATAGCATTCGTCGCAGCTGCTTCTGCAGTGTCAAGGGCTCAGGCGTTTGAGATTTTTGCAGGCACTTCAAAAGTCATCGGAGGCATTGGCGACAGCTTCGTAAGGGGCATGCACGTGGCATTTATAGCGCTTGTAATAATGCTTGCATGTGCAGGCATATTCTCGTTTGTAAGAGGCAAGGAGAACAGGAGCGAAAAATTCGAGAAGCACCAGAAAGCAGATTAAAGCTCGTAGGAACCGCCGCGCCAGGTAATCGTATGCATGCGCGATGCTGCAATCAGATTGTAAAGGTATATGAAATTCGTAAATATGTATATGAGCCAAAGGTCTGGATAGGCTTTTCCTGCGCGCATATAGCTCTTAGCTATTCCTATAACGAACGGGGCAAATAGTATTATAAGTGCAGGCGAAACGTATATTGAAAGCGCTATAGATGATGCTATAAGCAGTATGTCTGCAGAATATATCACCACGCCGTATTGGAATATTTTTCTGCTGCCGCTTATTGACAATGCGGTTTGCCGGTTGGCCCACTCCATGAACCTGCTGAAATTGTCATTGGTGTTTACCTGCATAAGCCTTTCTTTGACATAATGTATCTTCAGTTTTTTGTCCTTAGCGGACCTTGCTATTGCAATATCGTCAGATACTGATTCCTTAAAGGCCTTGAAATGTTCCGCGTCCAAAAGGTCCTTCCTGAATGCCAGTGAGCCGCCCCATGCAAATCTTGTCAATTCAGATTCCATGAGGCCGTTTCCGACAAAGCCCCACGCCATTTTGACCCTTGACCAAAAGCCGCCAATAGGATTGAAAAGGGGGTATGCTGTTGAAATGCCTATTTTGCCGTCTTGCAGCGGCTCAATGAGCTTAGAAAGCAGGGAAGGGCTTGCCTCTACATCAGAGTCTACTATTACGTATACTTCGTAGTCATCGAAAGTCTCCATTGCAGTAGCAATGGCTCTCACCTTGCCGCTGCACCGCGAGCATTGCGCTGATGATATTATGTAATCGACATTTTGCTCTTCCAGCACTTTTACTGCAGGATCATCTTCCGAATCGACTATCCCTATGAGAAAGAAATTTTTGTATTCCTGCTTTTTTAAGGAGCTGATATTTTTTGAAAGTGTAAGGTCCAAGCCTTTGCACGGAAGCATTACGAGGGCTTTTGGAGAATAGCCCTCATGCCCTTTTTCATAAGCGTAGCCCTTTTTTGATGCACCTGCAACATTCACAAGCATAAGCCCGAGCCATATCAGAAAAAGAAACGCTATAAATATATCAAGAAGCAATCCCATTTCAAACACTTCAGGCATCAAGGCCGTTTGCCTTCCTGAATTTTATGTTAACGCCGATTCGCTCTGATGTTTTTGCAAGAGTCTTCTTTATGTCCTGGCGGGCATTGCTTGGGCTTGCAAAAAACGATTTGAAGCGCTTATAGTCGTTTGCAGTATATGCTACACTAAAGTTATCTACGTACCTTTCTAGCATGTGGGTGCCTATGTCATATTTTTTCATTAATGTCTTCCACTCTGCGTACGTCCATTTGAAAACGTGTTGCATTGCCTCTGGATTCGACATCATTATTGCAGGTATAACAAAAGCGTCCTGGAGCCGTATGTCAGGGCTGGAAAGCGACAGGCGCAAAGCCTCATTTATTTCATTTTTGCTCCTGAAAAACGCAAGGGACTGGAGAAGGCGGCGCTTTTCCTCAGGATTCGACTCGTTCTTGTACAACTGCAGGATTTTCCCAAAGAGATAGCTTGAGCCGTACCATGCGGAAGTATAATAGATTGGAGAACGCATGTCAGGATCTGGCTTCTTGCCAGTTTTTAAGTATTTGGCCATTTCTGCTACCATTTTTTGCTCAACCTTCTTATAGCCCAAGCGACCAAGCGCCTGAAGGGCTGAAGAGCGCAGCATTGTTGTAGTGGGATCCTCGTTTTGTTTCTTTGACCATCCGAACCTTTCCACGATGTCTGAACTGAACTTCGTACTTACCCTAACCAGATCCGGATACAAAAATGTATCATAGAGCATGGCTTCAAGCCAGCCCAGATGCGATATTATATTGGAATTGGCAGGATAGCCAACGCCTATAAAGTATTCCTCTACAAATTCCAGATAAGAGACTGCCCTGATCTGACCCGTCCTAGCCATGACAAAAAGGTCGTTCTCGATGCCCCATGCATCTGTCCCGAGCATGGATCTTGACCTCACTGCTTCACAGAGCTTTTTTAGCATCGGCATGTCGTATGCAACCCTGTAAAGGTAGTCCTGGCCATAATTCAGCTTGACATAGCCTTTTTGACTAGCTTTGAGCTCTGCAGTGCCGGAATCCATGAAGATGGATTTTTCATTTTTGCCCTCTTCGATGTATTTTATCTTTATCGGCCATTTTGACTTAATATTGTTCGACATATTGGAAAGCATGAACCTGCTTTGCCTTATATGCAAAGCTTCGTGAGAGGCAGCAGTTTTCAGTATGGGGTACCCTGGCTTGTCCAGCCAGTAGTCGGCAAATTCCCTGATATGCGATGCGTTGCCTGTTCGTAGCTTTTTTGCAGTGTCGCTTATCGCATTCCAAAGGTCAAATTTTGTTGCATTTGAATATGCGTGCGCTTCTAGATATGCATGCAGTCCCTTCCGGAATACTTCTGGAGTGGCGAAATCCTCAAGCATGTGCAAAAACGTGCCGCCTTTCTCATAGCTTATCTCGTCGAATATCTCATTTATCTCCTCAGGGGTTGAGACGTTGACGCTTATGGGGTGCGTGTTTTTTAATGCATCTGCAGTAAAAGCGGTTGCTATTACCTCGTCAAAATATTTCTTTTCAACATCCCATTCTGGGAAGACTGCTTCCATTGCCTTGAAGCTCATGAATGTTGCGAAGCTTTCGTTAAGCCACAGGTCATTCCACCACTTCATTGTTACAAGGTCGCCAAACCATTGATGCGCCAATTCGTGCGCCACGGTTTCTGCTATCTGCTGCTTAGTGCCGATTGATGAGTGCTTTTCATCTCCAAGCAAAGCAACCTCCCTGAAAGTTATGCTTCCCCAGTTTTCCATTGCTCCTGCAGCAAAATCAGGTATTGCTATAAGGTCGACCTTTGGCAGCGGGTATTTGATTCCGAAGTATTTTTCGTAGAATGCAATAAACTTTTTGGCATAATTCAAGGCCATGGGACATAGCTTCTTCTTTCCTGGCGTTGCATAAACGTTGATTTTCAGTTTGCCCAGGTTCCCGCTTATGCTTTCAAAATGGCCTACGCCAAGGTAAAGCAGATATGTGGACATTCGTGGAGTTGTTTGGAATGTGACAACCTTTCTTTTCCCTGAGGGCTCCTCCCTTTTTATAGGCATGTTTGATAGTGCCGTCATGTCACGCGGTATTGCAATGCTTACGTCAAACGTAGCCTTGAATTCAGGCTCGTCAAAGCACGGAAATGCAGCCCTGGCATCTGCAGCCTCAAATTGCGATGAAAGCAGGTATTCGGTATTCCCGCGAAGGCCTTTGTAGCTGCTCCTATAGAATCCGTACATTGCATCGTTGTTGATTCCTATGAACTTGATTTCAAGCTTTGCCTCTCCGGATACTCCCGTTTTAAAGCTTATTGTTGCAATCTTGTTCTTTTTGTCAAGCTTGATCCTGCAAGCTTGCTCAATACTTCCAGAAATCAGCTTTACTGACATGATATCAAGCTGGTTTGCGTTAATCTTGAATTCCCTGCATTTTTCTGAAATTTTTAGTTGTATCTCTGCTTTGCCCTTGAATTTAAACGAGTCGAAATCAGTGTCGAAAAACAGCTTATAGTTTATTGGTACTACATTATTTCCTACCCTGGTCGCAGATGGTGCCACATTGCTAGAATTATACATTTATTCACCGTTTATACATTTTAGATTTCTGGGATGCCCTATTTATATTTTTGCAAAATGTTTATGTATCGCTTTGGCTCTCGGCTATTCCTGCTTACAGACAGCATAATGGCGGCTTACAACTGCGCTTTAATCCTTTGCGTTTAATCAAGGAAAAGGTACTTTTGGTAAATATATGCAAGGCTTTCAAGGATGTTTGATTGCTTTGGTCTTATAAAAGAAGATTCGTTTACGAATAGATTTGCTTCCTTTTTAGTTACGCTTTTATGCCCTATGACAACGCTATAATTTGCTGCAAAAGCTTCTTTCATGCGCAATATGCTTTTGGACACAGCAGCATAATAAAGGCATCCGGTTTTTGCATGCACGGTGCTTTTTACAGCAGTCCTGTTTATGAATGACTGGAAGCTATTGTTTCTAAATTCGTCTATATAATAATTATATTGGTCAGCCGGCGGTTGGCCGCTTATCGCTTTTATGAAATCATTTGCATTGTGCATCAGGAAAAGGCTGAATGTCGAATTGCCAGTGAAGTTTGCAGTGTAAGATATGTTGAAGCCTGGTACGCAGTATGACGAGAATGAGTAATATGGGTAAATGTCTTGTATTGAATTGCTTTCAGAATATGCTGCGCTTGTTATAGGCACAACAAATGTTTTATTTATAAACATGCCAGTATACGAAACATTGCTTATCGTTGTCTTATACTGCACTGGATAATTGGATATGGTTCCATTATACACTATTTCAGTATTATTTCCAAGCAGCCTAGAGATAAAGTACATATACAGCCTTTGTTGGTTCTGAAGCATGGTACGATTCAGGCTTAAGTTCACCAAATAATAATTTGTAAAATTTATTTCGCGCATTGTTCCGCTTGGCATTTTGTAGTTGGCGTAATAAATGCGCATGTTTGAGAGATTGGAATTGGCATATAAGCTATATTTTGAGGCGTTTATAAGCAGCAGGTAGCTTATGCTTGAGGCGTTTGCGCTGATTGCACTGCTATTTAGGTAGATAATTGAATGGGGCAGCAGCGCAAAGTCTAATCCGTGACCATCGGGCCAGATGGGCGATACAAACAGGATTATGAGTATTGCAAATGCTGCGCAATGCAAAATTCTGAGGTCATGCTCCGAGAATCTTGGGCACTTGATGCAAAAGTTGTGGTGGCTTTTGGTCACTCTATTTTCAAGCATAATCTGGCCAAAAAGGGATATGGTTGTCGCAATAAGCAGGTAATACCCTACGATGGCTATATTAATCGGAAATTCTTGTGAAACTGAAAAGTTGAAGTAATAAAGCAAGTCCGGAAGGAAAATGACAAGCATCGCAAGTAATGAATTTCTTTTGCTGGATATCTGGCCATGCAAGTATAAGTATGCGATTGCTGCAATGGCCACTGCAGAAAATGCAATGTATGATGGAATTACTATGCTGCCGATATAGAGTATTGAGCCTGCAATGATGAACGCTATCGATCCTGCAATAAGGTAGTCGGTAAGGTGCTTTCTGAAGACTGCCGCGATGCCTATTGCCAGGAAAAAAATGAATGAATACAGTATTATGCCGGCATTGTTTAAAATTACAAAGTATGAGAATAGTGAAGCGGCGAAAAAGATGCACAATGCCAAATCAATTTTTAATATGATTGAATCGGCACGCGTTCTGTGCACATAAAACGCCTACTTGAATCTTATGGAATCCAAATTCATCGGTGCCCTGGCATCCGCATGCACCAGCCTTCCGAGAGTCCTTGCCAGGTCCTCGCATTTCTGCTCTTCCCCGTGCATCGTAAATATGCTTTTCGGCCTTACATTCAGCTTTTGCACGAAGTCCATGAGCTGGTGCCTATCGCTATGGCCGGAGAAGCCTTCTACAGTTTTTATTTTCATGTTTACCTTTATTGGAACAAGCTTGCCGTTCTCATCTGGCAGAGGTACCTCTGATGTTCCGTTCTGGATTCTGCGGCCCAGTGAACCTGCACTGTTGTAGCCAACGAATATTAAAACGTTCTTTGGATCATCTGCAAGCTTCTTGAAGTATTCTACGCTGGCGCCGCCGTTCATCATTCCGCCGCTCGCCAGTATTATTGCAGGGCCCTTTTCAAAAACTTCTTCGCGCTCGCCTTTTATCACTTCGAATATCTCGCTTTCAAACGGAGACCTGTTGTTTAATATGCGGTTTCTCAGGCTTTCCTTGAGGTATTCCGGGTATGCAGTATGTATGGCGCTGGCTTCGAGTATCATCCCGTCAAGGTATACTGGCGCTTCTATCTTGTATTGGCTGTTTTCCAATGCCATATAGTTTTCAAGGACAAGCTGCAGCTCCTGGCTCCTGCCTACTGCGAACAGAGGTATCAAAACTTTGCCACCGTTGGATATAGTCGATTTTATTATGTCCATCAGGTTCTTTAGATCGGA